>JAGLDB010000083.1 GCA_023145935.1 Candidatus Sabulitectum sp.
CTTCATAAATATGCCTGCGGCTATTTAAAGGAAACCGCATTTCCGGATTGAACGGGATCGCTAAAAGTGATACTCTCTGTGGATATTTCTTCATTTTCCATTTAGAACCGCTCTTAATTTTGAAACAAGTTCACGGTAAACGTATGGTTTGTGCAGAAATCCCGCAAGAGATTTACCTGCGAATCTCTGTGTAACCTCCTGCTCGTTGTAACCGCTGCACATAATTACATTTACGTCTTCCTGGATACGTCTCAATTCCCGGAAAGTTTCTTCTCCGTCAAGGTGAGGCATGATTAGATCAAGTATTACCAGGGAAATATCGCTGGAGTTCTCACGGAAGACCTTTACCGCTTCATAACCATCTGACGCAGTGAGCACATTAAAACCAATGCGTTGAAGCATCTGCTTGCCAACGGACAATATGGTTTCCTCGTCGTCAACCAGAAGAATGGTTCCAGAGCATGTCCATTGCTTCTCAGTTTTGCCATTCGATTTTTCTCTGGAAATATCAGAGTAATCGCAGGAAGGAAATAGTACCTTGATTGAAGTTCCTCTACCAGGTTCACTGTAGACCTTGATTGCTCCTTTGTGCCCTCTGATGATTCCAAGGACTGCAGACAATCCCAGGCCACGGCCGGTAAACTTTGTTGTAAAGAATGGGTCGAAGAGTTTTTTCAGTGTTTCTTTGCTCATTCCGCAACCGGTGTCCGTTACCTCCACGTAGACATACTGCCCGGAATCCAGCGATTCATCAATGTATGTGCTGGCCAGGTAGTCACTGTTACAGTCCATAGCGCCTGTTTTTATGGAGATAACACCACTGGTTCTGTCAATAGCATCAGAGGCATTGGTAACAAGGTTCATAATGATCTGCCTTATCTGGGTGGCATCAGCCTCGATGAGCGGGAGATCATGGGAGTAGTGATACTTGATCACCGCCTTCTTGGAGATGGATACTTCAAGTATGTGGGTCATCTCATCTACCGCTTCATTCAGATCGATCTTCTCGATGAGAAATTTTCCTTTTCCGGAATATGCCAGCATCTGTTTTGCCAGGTCCGCTGCGCGCTTTGCAGCAGTTTCTATTGCCTTGATGTTGCTGTAAGCGGGGTTTGCAGTGGAAACATTCATTAAAGCCAGATCAGCATTGCCTAGAATAGCCATTAGAATATTGTTGAAATCATGGGCTATTCCACCGGCAAGAACACCGAGACTTTCCAGTTTCTGTGCTTGCTGCACCTGCTTTTCCAGTTCCTGCTTTTCCAGTTCGGCGTTTTTGATACCGGTGATATCGTGAGAGATGACCACTGCACTGTTAATGTTACTATCTTTCTCTAGAAGAGGGAGATAGGTAACAGCCATATAGCGATCTCCTGTTTTCTTGAAAGAGAACCAGGACTCATAATTGACCTCTGTTCCCGAGAAGCACATGTCTAAATTTGGCTTTACCAGTTTGTCGAAGATCTTTGTGCCCAGCAGGTCGGCAACATTCATGCCAATGATCTGTGGCGCAGGTAATCCATGGGCATCGGTGTATGTCTTGTTCACATAACGATAAGTGTAATCATACCCTACTACGGAAATATGATCCTGACTTGCCTCAAGAATGCGATCGCCCAGAAGCAGTTTGCTCTCTGCCAGCCTGCGGCTGGTTATGTCTTCACCGGCAGACAGATGCCCTGTGATCTCTCCGGCCTCGTTTCTAAGGGTTGTGTTGTGCCAGGCAATAAGGCGTTCCTGGCCGCTTTTTGTTAGAACAGGGTTCTCATAGACCTCAAGCGGTTTAAAATCACCGTGCATTATCTGTCTTGCTACACTTCTTACAGCTTTGCGCAGGTGAACAGGCAGGAAGTTGTCAAACCAGTTCTTTCCCACAATGTCTTCTTCATTCCAGCCCAGAACCTCACATGCTTTTCTGTTGGCAAGGGTAACGGTGCCTTCTGAGTCAATAGCAATAAACATTACATTCGCAAGCTCCAGATATTTTGACGCTTTTTCCTTTTCTGCTATGAGCAGTTTTTCAGCTGTTTTCTGTTGTGTCATGTCCATTATTGCTGTAGCCCTGACCAGCCCTCTGTTCTTGTAGGGAATAAACTTGGCACGGATAGCAATGGGAAATTTCGACCGGTCTTTTCGGATCCCAACGGCTTCATAGGGCTCCAGCATTCCACCCAGCATGTGTTTTTTCACAATGTCATGGCTTTCCGGTGCTATTATCTCTGTGCCGAACTTCCCCATGAAATCTGACCTGTCTTCCCATCTGAACATCTCTGCAGCAACCTGGTTGGCGTCCAGACAGATCCCGTCTTTTGAAAAGAAAATAGCTTCCATTGAAGCATTGGCAAGGCTTTGGAATCCTTCCTCGCTTTCCTGAAGGTTCCGGAAGAGAAGCAGACTGCTCAGGGCATCTGTGAGTCTGTGTCCTATCTCTCTGAACAGGTCGATTTCCTCCACTGTCCAGTCTCTGGCATGTGAACACTGATGCAACCCGAACAACCATGAACTTCCTGTTTTGGGATGGATAGCGATATGCATCTGAGATCGAACTGAGTAGAGTTTGTCATCTGTTTCAGTGTTCACTGCGATAACATCATTTGTATCAAGCGCTTTTTTGCATACAGCGCGATATTCTTCTGTCATGGGGATCTCTATGCCTTGAGCCAGTGCTCCCGGATATTCCGGGCTGGTGCATTCCATGGGAACCGTCCATGAATCAGCATCAGGGTTGCAGGGATAGAGCAGCCAGGCCCGATCGGTACCGAATATCTGGAGTACGGTCTTCATGGCATTTGACATCATGGTTTCAAGATCCGTTGATCCTTGAATAACCGCATTTATCAGATTTAGATCCTCAAGAAATTCAAGATGCAGAGTTCTGCTCTTCTCTGCCAGTTTCCACTTCTCTATATCTGTTGCAGAGGCTGCAATGTACTCCGGTTTCCCGCTTCTGTCGTTAAGGTAAACACCATTCATTAACATGGTGAACTCTGTACCGTCTTTGTGGACATGTCCTACTTCAACAGGGTCATACCTGCCGCTGCGAGCCATGGATCTGTGGATCTCCTCCACCGCTTCCATCTGTTTCACAGTGTGGAATATGGAGAGGTTCCGCCCAAGTAATTCTTCAGGTGTGTAGCCGTGCTTACGGGCAAAGCAGTCGTTGATGTAGACTATTTTTCCACCCAGATCTACAATGGCATTTCCCTGTTCTGCAGAGTCGGATATGATCTTGAATCTGGCCATTTCCCACATGAGATCGGACAAAGACTGGTTCTCTGTTTCAAGAAGCGAGTTACGCCTACGAAGATCATCTATCTCATTAAACAGCTGATCTCTCGTATCCTGACTTTTCCCCATGAACAACTCCCCGGCGGGGCGAAACCATGTGATCTGTGTAAACTGCAGAACCCAGAGCTGCCCTCCCCTTTTGCACCTCCGGTGTTGATCGTTTAAGACTTCTATCCTGCATGTATGACGATACCTTAGAGAGTTGTGTGCTGTCAATAACCTGCATTAAGAGAGGGTATTCCCTGTCAGACCCTGAAAGGCGGTGTTCTTCACAAATACATTAGCGGATATTTTAAGGGAATAGTTGCCCCTGCTTTTGCGTCACCGGGAATAGAACAGCTTGGCGGCTGGCTCTATGCGAACTATGTTCGTTACGAAAACAGTCTCGCAGAGAAATAGAGACCTGGTGTTTTATAAACGATAAAGCTTTTATTCAGGGGGATGTTCTTGAAAAAAATAGCTGTGGTTGTTCCCTGTCTCAATGAAGAACTCACGGTAGGCAAAGTGATCACCGATTTTCGGAAGGTTCTTCCGGATGCGGACATTTATGTAATTGACAACAATTCCACAGATTCAACTGCTGCCATTGCTCTGGAAAATAAGGCTGTGGTAATTACCGAGAAACAGCGGGGCAAGGGAATTGCCGTGCGAAAAGCCTTCAGAAAGATTGAGGCGGACATATATATCCTTATCGATGGCGATGATACATACCCCGCTGAAGAAGCTGTTTCTCTGCTTGCTCCAATTCTTGATGATACTGCAGACATCGTTGTAGGCACCAGGCTCAGCAGATCGGCAAACAGTAAATTCCGCATCCAGAACAGACTTGGTAACATGTTTTTCAAACAGACCATTAACACTCTTTTCCACTCGGATCTTACAGATATTCTGTCAGGATACAGGGTGATGACCAGGGACTTCGTTAAGAGAATGCAGATACTTTCAAAAGGTTTTGAGATAGAAACAGAGCTTACAATAATGGCTTTGAACAGGGGTTTCCGGATAGTTGAAGTTCCGGTTGATCTTCGGCCAAGGCCTTCCGGCAGCAATTCCAAGATAAGTATCATAAGAGATGGTGTTAAAATACTTAGTGAGATGATCTCTCTATTCTGCTACTACAAGCCACTCTCTTTCTTTGGGGGACTTGGGCTGATTGAACTTCTGGCTTCGAGTCTTTTCTGGTTTTACAAAGTTAATGGTGATGGACCGGATACATTTGCTTCTACTTTTTCCATTGGGCTTGCCTTGGCGGGACTTCTTTCTGTCTCTGTGGGGGGGATTCTTCATGTGGTAACCAGGCGTTTTCAGGAACTTGACCAGAGATTGGATTTGCTGAATGATGAAATTTACAGAACCCGCTAATACCATGCGGAACAGAATTATTGCTTCTGTTCTGTTGTTTCTGGTACCATTTTCCATATACATTTCCATGTCGTCATATCTTGGATCCGGCGATACAGTTGCATCAGAGCTTCTAGCTGTCACCCTGATTCGAGAAGGCAATTTTGACTTCAACGAATTTTTTGCCGAGGGTGAGGAGATGCCCTATTCCTTCACCGTCTCCAGGGGTAGAATAGTCAATCTCTATTCAGTTGTTGCAGGCATGGTGAATGTTCCTGTATTCTTTGCAGCAGATGTTGTGGGTATTGATATCGAAGAAAAATTATTGCCGTTGAATCTGGTATCCATGTCGCTAATTGCTGCGCTTTCCACTGTACTGATGTTCCATATTCTGCTTAAGAAAAAGTTTTCGATCGGGCTGTCGACACTTCTTGCAATTGTGTTTGCATCCGGTACTCTGGTTTGGAGTGTGACAGCCAGGGGAACATGGCAGCACGGCCCGTCCATTTTGTTTCTTAGTGCAGGAATGCTTTTGTTCTTCAGCGAGAACAGAAAAGCTTTTGCATGGGCTGGGTTCTTCTTCGCTCTGATGTGCGTTAACCGACCTGTAAATAGTCTTATAGTTCTTCCGTTCTATGCTTACACTTTTCACCGTCGAAGGAAGGATATCCTTCCTCTGCTCTTGACAAGTTTGATTCCCATGGCTTTTCTGGCTTGGTACTCTCTGGAGTACTGGGGTTCTCTGCTTTCTCTGGGGCAGGGGCAGAGTGGGAAATTCACTACAAATCCGTGGCTGGGTATTCCCGGTCTTCTTCTTTCGCCTGCAAGAGGGCTGCTTGTTTTCACTCCTGTGTTCATCTTTTCCATTTTGTATATGGTGAAGGATGTTTTCAAAAAGGGAGGGAACATTCTTTACAGACATCTCTCTGTGGGATTTTTCCTTACTCTGATCATTTATACTATCTGGGAGAGATGGTATGCCGGTCACTGTTTCGGGTACAGATATCTTTCCGAGTACATCCCCATCATGATTCTTTTTCTTGCGGAAGGATGGAACAGGTATGTGAAGCCGAAACTCTGGACTCGGATTCTTTTCGTGTTCCTGTTCGGTCTATCGGTTTACTTCAATTTCCTGGGTGCTGTCATCTTCCCTTCGCCTTTCAACAATGTGCCCAACAACATTGACTTTAATCCAGGCAGGCTGTGGACCATTCAGGACACAGAGCTTCTAAGGCTTAACGATATGTTCATGGAGAGGCTTTCAAACAGATTCTAGGAAACAGGGCGGGAGTTTATCCCGCCCTGAAAAAGTTCAAGTCTTATCTTCGATATTACTCGATGTTCTCCGGGAATTTTCCTTTCCCTTTTGCGTTGGCAAGAAAATAAGCTACTATTGGAAGAAGAATCATTATCAACCAGCCAAAGAGGAATTCCTGACTGCGGAGCCCGAAGCTTCCATAAGGAGTTTCTCTTGCTGATATTTCTGTAAACAGCATCCAGATTATTCCTATTGGGATCAGCCATCTGATGCAGATGTTCCACCACTGTCCAATGCGGAAATTGGAGTTATTCGATATGTAGTCTCTCTGTTTCTCCGCTCCAATAACCCAGCCGATCATGATCGTTTCCACAAGAACAACAATGGTAAGCCCGAAGCTGTTCATGAAGTGATCGGCAATGTCCAGTATGTAAAGACCTGCACCTGTCAGCATTGGCAGACCCAGCAGAAAACACAACCCTCCCACTATGAGGTTTGCTTTTTTGTGCGAGAGCTTCCATTTGTCTTTCACAGAGGCTGTTGCAGCCTCAAGAAGACTGAAGGCCGAATCAACCGCAAGGGTCAGAAGCATAAGGAAGAATAGAACACCGAAAATTCGCGCTCCGGGAAGATTGCTGATGATGTGGGGGTATGCAACAAACGCAAGCCCCGGTCCTGATTGAGCAACTTCGGTAATGTGAACACCCATTTTTGTAGCCTGATACCCGAGAGCGGAGAAAACAGCAAGCCCTCCACAGAAAGCTGTAAGAGCATCGGCAATTCCGATCACTATTGCAAAACCGGCAATGTTTGTTTTCTTAGGCAGGAAGCTTCCATATGCGATCATTATTGCAAAACCAACACTGAGGCTGAAGAAAACCTGTGAGATCGCCGCAAGCCAGATATCCGCATGGAGAAGTTTACTCCACACAGGCGTCAGGTAGTATGAGATACCTGCTTCAGCACCAGGAAGAGTAACACCTCTGATTATGAAAAGTATCAGAAGACCCCAGGGAATGAATACTGTGTAATAAACAACCTTACTTACGGTTTTTGTGCCTTTCCAGACCGAGGCAACGATCCATACCCAGGTAATTATGAACCCGATGAGCAGCGGCCATCGGAATGTTCCTATATCCCACGGCTCACTGGTAAGACCCAGGAAGTCATTGAAGAAGAAGTTGCCTGGGGACGACATGAAAGTGTCGGCATTGCCAAGGGATGACATGGCATAAAGATTGCCCTCCCAGGCAACAAGGAATGTACCGGCGGATTGAATACTGTACAGGCTTTCGTCCACTGGATCTGTGAACTCTGTTCCCCAGAACCTCTCCGGTACCGGAGTGAGTACTGCCATGTCTTCAAGGTCTGTGGTTTCCAGAGCGTATTCCACATTTGCGTATTGCCCCATGTTGTCCTGCCAGCCAAGGGTGGCAGCCTCCCAGGTGTAATTTACGCTCCAGGACATGATAATGGCGTAGTAGGTGACAATTACAAAGCCAACGCCCACGGCAAACCATCCAAACCACTGCATCTTTGGTCGAAGCTTTGCAAATGCCCCCGGTGCAGCTTGCTTGGTTAAGTGTCCCATGCTGAATTCCAACATAAGCAGGGGAATGCCTGCGATAAAGAGGCAGACGAAGTAAGCCACCAGGAAGGCTCCACCTCCATTTTCAAAAGTCACATACGGGAATCTCCAGATATTCCCAAGCCCGATCGCGGACCCTATGGCAGCCAGAACAAAGGCTGTTTTACTGTTCCAGACTTCGCGTTTCGCCAATTTTCTACCTCTTTTCTCAAATTGTTCCTTTATGCAACTAG
>JAGLDB010000084.1 GCA_023145935.1 Candidatus Sabulitectum sp.
CCGGATCTTGAAATTCTAGCCGACACAAAGAGAGCTCTTGAGTTCGGAGAAGAGCCACCGTTTGTATTCGGTGATGGCAGAGAAGTCTCAGTTAGTTATAGAAACCCGTCTGTAGATTCAGTATCGCAGATCGTACACTGTGAAATGATCTTTTCTGTGAAGCACCCAAGCGGCGGCGAGGAAAAACTGATACAGGAATTTATCATGCGCTACACCTTCCGCCGGGAGGCAGAGCACCTTCTTCACAGATCGGGATTCAAGGTGAAATATGTTTTTGGCGGGTACAACGGGGAACCCGCAGGTGCTGGGGAGTTGATAATAATAACGGAAGCACTGTAACGGATAACAGGAACAAAGCCAGCAGAACCTGTCACACTACCGAAAGCAGGTATCCCAGCGAATCTCCCTTTATCACCGTATCGAATCTTGTTCTTATCTCGGGCTCCTTTCCCTCTCTGTAAATCCTTCTGATCTCCGCAAGCAAAACTCTTGTTATCTGTAGTTTGCGCCGATTCCAGGGGTTAGTTACAGCGTTTTCCACAAACTTATACACATGCCCCCTTGATGTGGTGCCATTCCACCGTATCTCACACCCCTGAAGCAATCTGTGAACAGCAGCCTTTCTACACTGAAGACAACCATAGGCAATCAAATCATCCAATTTCTTTTTAACATATTCCACATCAACAGGTTGATCTACTCTATCCTGTTCATTTCCTACCGATTTACCGTGAAGTAAATGAAGTCGGAGACCGCTGTACAAAACAGAGTCTTTTCCTGTAAGAACCTCCCACTCAGAGAGAGCCTGATTCAACAGTGTTTCAGGGACTTCCGGCCACAGGTTTTCAACAAAAGTCATTTTAGTGTACTCTTTTTCTATAAACAAGCTCAGTTCCAGAAATTCCGCCATGGGATGCCTGGTGGAAAATGGTCCGTAAAAGCATGTATCATCTGGTTCTGTGGATAATTTATCCATAGAACATGAAATGTACCACAGGGCTTCACTGCTCGATCTCCCTGCCAGATTGTATTGAGGTGAGAATTCAAAGATCAGACGGCTTTCCATAAGTGCCGCATCCAGGGCTGTAGCCTTCTCCTCATAAGTTACCCGGCAGGTGCGGGCGATCAATTCAGAATGCCTGCCCTTCTGCCTGCCTGTAAAGTGGCTGTTGACTCTCTTTCGCAGATTTTTGGCTTTACCTATATAAAGCAGATCATCGCTGGAACCCCAGAAGCGGTACACACCGGGACATTCTGGAAAGGATAGCCTTCTTTTCCGGGAAATAGAAACAGGCTCAAAACCGGATTGAAGAGCAATAAATACTGCCTCTGTTGCATAAACATGATCAGAAGCCCGTCTCTTTTCTCCAAGAGAAAAACCTGCAGCGCCTGCAACAGACCTTAAAGTGCCGGAAGGCAGACCGGTAATTTTCTTTCTGGCCAGTTCCCTGGTACAGATGAAGCTGAGATCCAGTCCGGTAAGCCAGTCCAGCCACCTCTTCTCATAAACCGCAAAATGCGCTACGAGTACCAGCGGAGAACCTTCCCCATCCATACCTGCCGCGGCAAGAAACAGCTTTCTCACCTCATCAGGATGAAGGGCATCAGCTCCGTTTACATCTTCATCGGTTATTCCGGTAATTCGCCTTACTCGATCTGGAATTTTTTTTCCGCAAGTGTTTCTCACCAGAAAACAGTGCGCTGAAGAACCGGGTCTCTTCCACGCCAACTCCAGAAGAAATCCGTTTCCCGGAAAACCGGATGCCTGCACATCCACATAAAGAATCTTCTCTGTTATCACTCAGTTACCTGCTCCAGTCATTCAAGGGACTGTAAGATTCCAAAGGTTTGTGCATTCGCACAATTTGCTACCGCCACACTCTGCTTCATATACCTGTAGTCTGTCATCTGCCTTCCTTCAACGCTTTTGCGTTCGAGTCATTCTGCAAATTCCTTCAAGTCAATTCAGCCGAATGGATTGCACACCACAAACACATTATAATACCCGCTATGTTGCAGCAAGTAATTCAGTGGTTCTGGGCTCTGCTCAGAAGAACAGCCGGAGTTTGTCTTGATCTGTTCAAGGTAATGATTCCTGCGCTGATTGCAGTTAAGATCCTTGAAGTTGCCGGCATCTTCGGGCCTATTGCTGATGCCATTGCTCCGGTTATGGAACTTGCAGGTCTTCCCGGTGAAGCAGGGCTGGCCTGGGTCACAGGAATGCTTTCAAACATGTATGGCGGCTTAACCCTTACCGCAGGGATGATACAACCTCTGCAGTTGAATACCGCTCAGGTTACCACACTCTGCTGTATGCTTCTTGTCTCCCACTCTCTTCCTGTGGAGATAACAATAGCAGCCCGGGCAGGTGTAAAACCATGGTTCCTTATTCCCTTCCGGCTGCTCACCGGTCTTCTTTTCGGAATAATTCTCGGGCAGATATTCAAAGCAACCGGCACACTTCAGGGTACTCCAACTGTTATATGGAGCGCCGCAGAACAGGGGGCAGGGCTTGTTGAATGGGTTGTTGGAATAATGCGCAGTATGGCAACTATTTTCTTTGTAATACTGGTTGTACTGGGCATAATGGATCTGCTTGATAAACTGGGAATCATGACGCTGCTTAAACGCATTTTCAGACCTGCATTCTCCCCCATGGGTATCGGCGACGAGGCCTCAACGATCACTGTGATAGGTCTGGTTCTTGGCATATCCTACGGAGGAGGAATGATCATCAGGGAAGCCTCCAAAGGGCATATTCCCCCAAGACAAATACTGGCATCTGTCTCTTTTATGAGCATATGTCATGCGGTAATAGAGGATACACTTCTGGTAGCCTCTCTTGGCGTATGGGCAGTGGCGGCATTACCCGGACGAATTCTTTACTCCTGGCTGATAATGTTTCTGCTACTGCTTGTCTCCAGAAGGTTGTCAGACAGAAGGATCATGCAACTGTGCAAACCGCCGGGAATCTCAGAATCAATCTGAAAGTTTTTCCGATTCATTCAACATTCTGGTCTGTCTGTCCCACAAGGCAGAAAAGCACTGATCGACTGTAGGGTTTTCCGGCAGAATTCCATCCGCAGCCATGTCTTCAAGCATACGAAGAATGGTACCGATCACCGGCCCCTCAAAACCCATTGCCTGAAGGTTCTGCCCCATTTCCGCTGGAAGTATTCGACCACAGATCTGACCGGCAGCCCGCTCCCGTAATTCCTCAAGCGCTTTTAGAGATCTGCCGACATAATCAGGTTTGTGTGCCTTGATGTCTGCTTCGGCCAGAATAAACAAATTCTCCATCTGATCACCAGCATCCCTCATAAGCCTTCTTACTGCGCTATTGCCCCACTCCGAACGATAAAGAACTGGGCGCATATGGTTCCGAACAAGCACTGCAAGAGCCTTCTTGTCTGCCCTGGAAAAACGAAGCCTTTCGGTAACCGAATTCACTATCTCTTCACCCTGGACCTCATGCCCGTTAAAGTGCGGTTCACCGTGCTCGTCGATCTGTCGAACAAGACCCTTCCCTGAATCATGCAGCAAAGCTGCCCAGCGCAGAATTGCCACAGGAGGCACTTGAGCCACCACATCAAGCGTGTGCTGCCATGCATCGCCGGTGTGATACTTCCCCTGTTTCAAACCGTCAATTACAAAAAGATGCTCAAGCTCCGGAATAACCTTCAGCAGAACTCCATCCTGTTTCATCAGGGAAAGAGCTTCCGCAGCTCTTCTTCCATCTTTTACTGCAAGAAGACCTGTTATCTCTTTGTACTTCCGCTCAGGAGATATGGAAGCGAGTTCCTCGGAAAATGTTCTGGCCGACTGTCGTACCCGTTCTGCAATTGAAAAACCCAGTTTTGCAGCAAACCTGTAAGCCCTGAGTATTCGAAGGGGATCATCAAGAAACGCTTCATCCGGTTCGCCGGGAGTATCAATAACCTTCTTCTTCAGGTCTTTCATTCCCCCACACGGATCAATGAGTTCACCGCTTGAGTCAATAGCCATGGCGTTTATAGTGAAGTCCCTGCGCTTAAGGTCTTCCTGAATAGATCCCCCGAATTCCACAGAGGGAAAACGGGATCCACGCCTGTACACCTCTGAGCAGCGGAATGTTGTGATCTCCGCCTTCTCATGAGTTTCAGGGGATATTGCGGTAACAGTTCCGTAACGAATACCGGTAGGAATCACCTTTATACCGGTCTCCGTAAGGAAATCTATTACATCCACCGGACTGGCATCAGTTGCATAGTCCATATCCCCGGGAGAGACTCCCAGAAATCTGTCCCGAACTGCACCACCAACCAGGTAGAGGCTGTAGCCTGCTTCTTTAAAAATATCAAACATGTAGTGAATATACTCCTGAAGACAACTTCAGTGTATAGCTCTGAACCGGCGATTTCGGGCAGTTATTACGATCAGAGCAACTGCCGCACCGGAAACTCCCAGCGTCCATAAACCGAAAGTATCCACCGCAAGGCCAAGAAAGGGTGCATATATCATTGCCGAAAACGACTTTGCCTGAGACTCGATTGATAGCACTGTCGCACGCCTGTTTCCCGGGGAAACGTGGTCAAACCGGCTTACCTGCATGGGTCTCCACAGGTTTTGTATCAGCTCCAGTATCACAAATACGATCACAGCCCCAATGTACCACCTGGCATAAAGCATGGGTATAAGAGCAGCATAACAGAAAAGATCCACCCACCAGAGAACTGTTGCACTGCCTCTTTCACCACCGGAGCGGGTTACAAGCCTGTGAGAGAATCGTGACCCGAATATTCCCAATACCGCAAGCACAAAGTAAACTCCGCCTGCAAGAGCCGCTGAACCTCTGTCTCCCTGAAGTCCCGCAAGCAGAGGAATTGAAATTACCATGGTTTTTATAACAGGCTGTATGTAGTCGCCGGTAACTTTGTGAACCCCCTGAAAGCCCATGGTCTCCACCATGAGATTCCTTAGAGGCTTGAATTTTACAGCCTCTGTCACAGATGCCTTCATTATTCCAATACTGTCTCGAAGTGTTTTAGTGCCTTGATCCTCCCCCTCAAGATCACCGGGGTAGGTAAGTAGATTCACCAGATTGATCAGATAAGGTGGAATACAGAAGAAGAACACAGTAGAGAATGTACCGGTTCTCCAGACAAGAGCAGCGGCAATAATACTTGAAAGGGCTGTACCGGTCTTCGACCAGGATCTGGTCACTCCGTAGATCTTTGTCTTTTCACTGAGTCTACCGTTGTTCTCAAGCCACTTAAAGATCATAGCCTTATGGGTTCCCGTTCTGAAGGCATCGCCAATCGCAAAAAAGAACATTGCAAGAAACAGCAGAAAGAATGATGATGAGAAGCCAAAAACCAGGAATGCAACAATGTAACCAGCCATGGAACCGGCCATGCATAGCCTTCTGCCGTGAGAATCCGCAAGAGCTCCGCTTGGTACTTCCATCAAAGTCACTGCCAGCTCCCGGAAAGCCACAAGCAACCCTATCTGGAAGAAAGAAAGCCCTTTCTCCAGAAATACAAGCAGAAGAAAGGGTTCATAGTATTTCTGGTTCTTTAGAAATCCATAGAGGCTGAATCTGCCGATCATACAGTGCCCTATCCTTTGAATACCCTGCGGAGAAATCTCTTAAATCGACCTGGTTTCTTATCTCTGGGATATTCGGAGTGTCCTCCGGAAAGATGGGAAAGAATTGAAGCTGTATCAACATGAGAAGATATCAGTTCAACTATCCTCCTGATCTTCTCCTCTTCATGAGGTTCCACCTTGAAAATCTTCTGCGACAGTCTTCCAGCAGACTTCTCAAGCCCCTGGCCTGTGGAAAAGAGAGGAATCCCGGTTGCCCTGAATGCCTCAATTCTTCTTGAATCAGGTTCACCGCCGCAGACAATAACAGCTCCCGGCCCTGTTCCTCCGGAGATCCGGGCAACCACCAGAGCATCAAGAATGTCCGGTCGTGAATGGTCTACAAGCAGAGACCGGAGTGGATTCTTTTCAACAATTCTCAGAGTTTCTTCTGCGGAGCCGAAGGCTGTCAAATGACCTGCAACATGATTACTGCCTGCTTTCATTTTTACAATTGGCTCTGCTCCTATGGCTCTCTGAATAAGCCCCAGTGAAGGTCTTGCAATGCTGTCCTCATATGGGACATAGCCGAATACAGGAATGTTTCTTTCACTGAACCACTTACCAAGAAGAGATTTCACCGAATCCATCTTTGCAGGAATGATCCTGTTGATAACAACACCCAGCACAGGCACATCGTGATGGTGGAACATAGAGGAACACAAGCTGAATCTGTCAATTGTAGAACCTATTCCCCCGTCAAGAACCAGTATGACCGGGGTTCCCAGGATCTTTGCAACCCTGGCGTTGGACAGATCAAAAACACACCCCACTCCCGGGTGTCCCGTGCCCTCCACAACAACCATCCTGCCCTTTTTCCCAAGGGCTTTATACGCTCTGCGTATTCTGCCTGGAAGATCTGAAGGTTCCCCAAGCTTTATGTACCTGGCAGCAGACCCCCGGGAGGTAGAGAAAGGTGCCGAGTCATCCAGAGAAAGCCCCATATCCAGAGCCCTGTCCACAAACCATGAATCCTGTCCCACCTGCTCACCTTCAATAAGAGTGGTCTTCTGCCCAAGTGGTTTGGTGAACGAAACGCCATTTGGAAGAGTTTTTCTGAATTCCTCAAGCAATCCCAGACACAGGGTGGTCTTGCCTGCATCCTTCCCGGCTCCGGCAATGTAAAGACCTTTTGTCATTATTCTCCAATCATGCTGTACTGCATGAATTATACAGAAAGAGGTTCCTGCTGTCCCAACAGCGGGTAATAACTGCATCGGCCTCCAGAGAAAACGAGACCGAATTGTTTCCAATCAGAAAAGAACAAATATCCGCTTCACCAATCACCGGAGAACTGCACGATCTCCGTCAGGAAATGTGTATGGCTCTGCTGATGGTTTCTTCGTCCTGTACGGCGTATTGAAAGCACTCTTACTGGCAGTTGCTAATCGCTTAATGACTGGCCAGATCAAATTGCAACTGTAAGACAGTTCAGAACATCTGATAGTTACTTCACAGGCAAAGCACAGTAATCAGCGAGTTCTCTTCCTGGATAAGCCCGGCTGAAAACAGAATCAAGAGCTGTCAACGCTTCTCTATAAGAACTTGAACCCAACCTCAAAGCTACACCATAGTTAAACACTCCTGGATAATAGTCATACAGTTCGCGAAAAACCGGATCATCCAACAACATTTTTCTAAAAAGGGTGTAATCTGTATGAGGCATCCATATGAAGTCAGGATACCTGGAGAGAATTCGACTTGAAGAGAATCCCGACAGAACAAGACCTTTATCGTGCAGACCTGCCATGTCAATAATAACAGCATGAAGGTTCTCCGAAGCGAGGTATCCGTATTCCGTCGCCGCCACTTTAACTCCCGGCGGCAGGTTGCCCACAACGGATGACATATATTGAATGGAAACCCACCAGGGGATGGTTTCCAATGGTTGTTGACTGGGAGTTACATACACAGTTTCGGGAACATAAAGTTGAGTTTCTGAAAGAGAGTTTTCCCACCAGCCTTCTATTCCCGTTCGCAAAGGAGTGTAAAGGATCGGCAGCAGAAACACAAGAAGCAAAGACCCTCTT
>JAGLDB010000085.1 GCA_023145935.1 Candidatus Sabulitectum sp.
GCTACCAGACACCCCAAGCTGCACAGACTTAGAGACCTGGAGGATCTTATTACTGTAGGCGCAAGTCCCCGAGGGTCTCTTTCAATTCTGGCTGCTGCCAGGTCCAGAGCGCTTCTTACTGGTCAGGCTTTTGTTACACCGGATCTGGTTAAGGAAGTTGCGATGGATGTACTCAGACACAGAATTATGAGGTCATTTGAGGCGGAGGCTGAAGAGGTAACTGTGGAGGAAATGCTCACGAGTATCCTGGACAAGGTTCCAGTAACAAAACGGTGATCTGAATGGAAACTACACACAGTCTTTTTCGCCGGGTGCAGAGAATTGAAATACGCACCAGGAAGCTTGTGGATCAGCTTGTCGGTGGGGATTACCGCTCTGTTTTTCGCGGACAGGGAATGGAGTTCAGCGACTACAGACCTTATGTGGAAGGGGATGATCCCAGACTCATAGACTGGAATGTTACTGCTCGTTCAAACACTCCTTTTATAAAGCTCCTGACTGAAGAGAGAGAGCTTCTGGTCATGCTGGTTGTTGATGTCTCCGGTAGTCTTAACTTCGGCTCTGTGAACATCACCAAAGCTGACAGGGTTGCGGAAACTGCAGCAGTACTTGCGCTCTCTGCCGCAAGAAGCAACGACAGGGTAGGGCTTCTTACTTATGGCAGCAGCGTTCATGACTACATGCCTCCGGACAAGGGAAGAGCGCATTCTCTGGCCCTTATCAGAAGGGTACTTGAAGCCAGTGATTACGAAGAGAAGGCAGATGTGGAAAATGCACTTCGATTCCTGGGGAGAGTACTGAAAAAGCGGGCCCTGATCTTTCTTGTGAGTGATTTCAGATTTGGTTCAAAGGGGGAGAGACAGCTGAAGGTGTTCTCGCGGAAACATGATCTGGTTGGGATCCATGTCTATGATCCTAGAGAACTCAGAGTGCCGGATGTTGGCAGGATCCGGTTCAGAGACCCGGAATCAGGAAAGGAATCTGTTGTTAATACGTCCTCTTCCAGCTGGCAGAGGGCTTTTGCCGCAAAGGTACAGGAGCAGACTGCAAAAAGAGAGCTTCTCTGCAAACGCACTAAGCTTGATATTGTAAGCATATCTACAACTGAAGATCTAATTCTTCCTCTAAGAAGATTCTTTCATTTAAGAAAGAAAAGGAGAGCCCACTGATGCTTCACTTGCTTCTTCTTCTCTCTGCTCTTTCAAATGCGCACCCTGGTGTTCCATTTGAAGTGGATTATGCTCTTCCAGAAGGGTTTTCGTGCGAAGAAATGAACAACAGTGAATTCTTTTCCGTTCTTGAATCAGACAGCGGTTTGTTCATCATAGTGCCAATGATACTATCTGACAGTCTGACTCTTCCTGTGTTAACCGCATGGAACGATAATGGAGATTCTCTTCTTCTTGAGCCACCCCTGGTGGCTGTAAACGGATGGTTCCCGGATACTCTGATGATCCCTTCATTTCCGCCGTTTCCAGGGTACATGAATATTCCACCGGGACTTCCAGAGGATTATGCAAGGAACGTATCATTCTGGCTTGCCTGGGGAGCCCCTCCTGATTTTCCATGGCTTTTAACCATTGCCGGTGTGGTTCTTGCGGCGGCAGTTATTCTGTATTTGATAAAGCGAAGGAAAAAGAAGAATGCCATTCAACCGGAAAAGGTTGTCCGGATCCCTGCTGGTAAAGATGCGGAGAGTGAGGCACTTGCACTGCTGGAATCTGAGAACTTTATACATGGTCACTGGCCTGAATTGTATTCAGAGGTCGATGTTCAATTCAGGGCAACCGCAGCAGGTAAATTTGGTATTGTGAATAAGGCTCTTACACTTAACCAGATTGCCCGAACCATTGCTTCAACTGCAAAAGGACGCAAGTTTCTTGAGCAGGCATCGCCGATTCTGAAAGAAACAACCCTGCAGAGATATGCTGACTGGGGCAGCTCACGAGAAAGGGCAGAGGGCTTTATCAGAAAACTCGCAAAACTCAGGAGGGAGTGGTCACGATGATAAGGTTTGCATTCTGGCAGATTCTTTTCCTATATCCAGTGATCGCTTTCATTTCGCTTGTTGTGCGAAACAAGGGTGATAAGAAAAAAGGAGGGGCTGCATTTACAGGTCCGTTTATCAATACACCGACAGTAAATTCCGGGAAATTCTTTACGGTTTTTATCCCGTGGATTGGCTTTCTTTTTCTGATAATTGCTCTTGCAAGACCACAGAGCGGTTTTGAGAGGCTTCCTGACGCAGGTGAGGGAGTTGATATCGTTATTGCCCTTGATGTGTCAACAAGTATGCTGGCTGAAGATTACGATCCCAACAGACTTGAAGTAGCGAAAGACGCGGCACTGGAGTTCATTGAAAATCGACCGAATGACCGGATTGGTCTGGTTCTCTATGCTGCAGAGCCCATGATCATATGTCCTCCCACTTTTGATCATTCCACACTAACCAGATTTATTTCCAATGCGGAACTGGGATATCTCACTGATGGTACAGCCATTGGTTCCGGACTGGCTATGTCAGCCAGGGGGCTTGGTTCTTCCAGCACTGATCGGCGTGTGATAGTTCTTCTCTCGGATGGGGTGGAGACTGCTGGAGTCGTGGACCCTATAACAGTTGCAGAAGCTGTGAGTATTCTTCATGGAGACAGTATTGCAGTGTATACAGTGGCCATCGGCAGGGAGAACAGCGGATACGAGGTTGATAGAGAAATACTTACTGCCATTGCAGAGCTTAATAACGGCAGGCTTTTCAATGTGTACAATAAGGATGACCTGGAAAGTGTATACGCTTCAATCGATTCTCTGGAAGCATCTACTCTTCCGGAAAAAGGTCTTTTTGTCTACAGGGATCACTATCTGGGATGGTTGGTATGGGCGTTGCTTCTTCTCGCGGTAGGTGAATTTTCCAGGTGGAAAGTGTTTCGCATCACAGGAGGGGGGCAGTAATGGAATTCCAGAGACCATGGATGGTTATTCTTGCTCTCGCAGGCCCTCTATACTGGTGGCTCAGACTGCGCTGGCTTCGAATTGATGAAAAACGGCTGCGTAGATTTATTCGCCCTGTTCTGTGGGCGAGAATGGGCATTGCTCCTCCATCACAGCACAAAGTATCACGAATTCTAATATCAATTTCCATAGTACTTCTTGCGCTGGGTGCTGCAGGTCCGGTATGGGGAACATCTCCGGCGTACATCCCTGACGGTGGCGCGAATGTGGTTATAGCACTGGATGTTTCCCGTTCCATGTGGAGCGACGATGAGACTCCTTCACGGCTTGGAAGGTCTGCAATTGAAATAAGACGGATCATCGGGTCAATGCCTGGAACCAGGTTCAGTCTTGTTCTTTTCAGCGGTCATGCAAGGCTTGCTGTTCCCATAACGCTTGACAACGATTTTATACTGGACAGGATTCCTTCCGGTGCAGCAGATGCAGTCTCGCTTCCAGAGGGAACCGCCCTGAGCAATCTGGTGGATGTCATGGCAACTGCACTTCCAGACATGGATATGGAGGCGCGAGTTGGAATAATATTCTCTGATGGAGGATTCCACGACTATACCCTGAATGATGCAATCAATCAGGCGCATGATCGAAACATGGCTCTTGTTACCATAGGAACAGGGGGAGACTCTCCAGTATCTGTTCCTGGAGATAACGGGCCACTGATCTGGCAGGGTGATACGGTAAAAACAGTCCTTGAAGAGGAATGGTTGCTGGAACTCGCAGAGGAAACCGGTGGGTTTTACACAAGGATTTCGGAAGCGGGAGATCTTGCCGGCCCCATAGAAGAGCTTCTTCACCGAAGTTCAGCACAGGCTGATGCTGATATTGCCGGAGCAGCCGGAGCAAGAAGATTCCAGTTCTTTATAGGAGGGGCTCTTCTGCTCATGCTGGTTGCAGCTCTCTGGGAAAGGATGGAATCATGATAACTACAGCTTTGCTGGTCATCACAGTACTTTCCTCGCTTGACCGAACACCGCTTCTTGACCTCTACCTTCAGGCAGGTGAGCTTATCGAGCAGGGCAGATTTGATGATTCCGCTTCTCTCTTCGAAGAAATTTTCAGAAGAATGCCTGACAATCAGAGGGCTGTCTACAATATTGCGGTCTCCGGCTTTGCCATGGGTGACCTTTTCACTGCGGACAGTCTGTTCTCTACTTTTCCGGAAAATGTATTTGAAGGTGATACGCTGCTTGAAGCACGGTCTTCTGCAAGACTTGGTAATGCAATGTTGAATGAGGATTACGCAGGGGTCGAGAGCGTGATTGAGATGCTGATTCCTGAAATATCATCTGGAGATTCATCAGAGCGTATTCGTCAGAACTACGAAGTAGCACTGAAGTGGCTTTCCCGGAACGAACCTCCACCACCTGAAGATAATGAAGAGCCTGATGACAATGAAGACCAGGAAGAGCCCGATGACGATGAAGATCAGGAAGAACCTGATGACAATGAAGATCAGGAAGAGCCCGAAGACGACGAAGAAGATCAGCCACCGCCTCCAGGAGAGTCCGAGATGACTCCGGAAGTTGCACAGATGATTCTTGATATGGTTGAAGAAGCACAGGCTGATACAACCGCAGGCAGTGTGGGCGAGGCAATTGGAGTTCCCAATTGGTAGGGCTTCTTATTCTGCTTCTGTTTGGCGCAGGCGATCCTTTTGAATGGGAATGTCCCGGGATCGTTCAGAGTGAAGAGTCGTTCTCTTTGCTTATAACTTGTTCAGAACCGGGCTGTTCCGGTATATCTACAGGTACAATAAACATGTCATCAGGTGTAACTTTGCTTGGGAGTTCTACTTCAACCAACATTTCATCTGTGACCACATCCAGTGGCCGGCAGCTGAGACAGGTGGTTGTAATGGAAGTGTTCTTTGCGGCTTCAGGCGGAGGCGATCAGACCATAGGACCCATACAATTGAATCTTCACGGAATCGGCACATACACCTTGAGCGAGATTTCTATTACTGTTAACGGATCTTCCGGCGCAACCACCTCTTCGGGGAGTACGGCAGTTGATCTTTCTCAACAGGATGAGGAAGTATGGCTGACTGGAGACCTGCATGATCCAGGTGGGCGTATCTATCCGGGCACCAGGCTATTTTTAGACTACTATGTTTACAGCAGGGTAAATGTTGAGAATGTTACATACTGGTGGAGTGCACCTGAGCTGGGTGCAATAATTAACATAGAAACCATCCCTGACAGTAACTGGGAGAGCGTTAATCTAAAACATGATACTGCCAATCGCAGCCTATTAGCTCAAGTAGAGATGGCTCCCGCAGCAGCTGGCAGTCTTCTGGCACCATTATTCAGGGCAGACATCACCGGTTCAGGATACGACCGATGGGGAAAGGTCAATGAATGGACAATAGAAAGTGCACCTGTAGTGCTTCCAGTCTTTCCTTTTCCGGAAAACCCTCCCGATCACTGGGAAGGAAGCCTGCTTGACAGTGTTGATGTAAGAATCGAGCAGCTGCCTACACCACCAGGCCAGGGTGGAGAGCTTCCAGTAAGAGTTACCTGTACCGGGCCAGGGAGTGTCTACATGAGCGAACCGCCTGCTCTTACAGTTCACGGCAATGCAAATCTTCTTGCTGTAAACAATGGGTCTGCAGGAAACAAGAAATGGTGGGATTTTGTTCTGGAACCTGAAGAAACAGGCTATTGTGTTCTTGGGCCGGATTCGATTGTGTGGCTGAATCGCAGGAGTTATGCCTACCGGAATGTCTCAATTCTACCGTGCACATTGTATGTTACATCTATACCCTGGGCAGATCGAGAAATTGAGCTGAGTGATGCAGACGGTAATAAATCACCATTGTGCTGGGTCACAGCAGGTGGAATTGGTATTATCGTGTTAACTGTTTTGCTGGTTGTAACAGTGAAGAAGAGAGATAAAGAACTAGCATCAGTAGCAGGTTCCAGTGACATAGATGAGCTTCTTACAGTGCTGGAAGGCGAGTTATCAAGATTGCTTACTGGCAAAAAGGAATACCTTGGTTACGAGGAACTTGACGAGTTGCTTGATCGTCGTAACACCGACAGTTTTCTTGCTAGGCGCATACTCAGATTTTGGAGAGACCTTGAACAATCACTTTCAGACAGAGAAATATCGGGACCGGCTTTCGAAAAGTTAAAAACAATAGCGGACGAGCTTTTGTACAAGTTGCGTAAAGACCTAAAAACAAACTATGAAAAGGAATAGCATATTATGAACGGTATCTTTCAGTGGTATCTGGAAACGGTGACAAAGTACCCATTTCATGCGGCATTCATTCAGTTTGCCATACTGGGAATGGTAGGAGACTGGATTGCCGCGACTGTAGTGCGTAAGAAATTCTCATACACACCTGTCAAATTTGTGTTAAAAATGCTGGGATGGGGAATTCTGGGGCTTATCATCAAGGTTGGTTTTATCGGCATGCACGGCTTTACCGGAGCAATCTTCACCAAGTTCGGCTGGCCGACCACAAGTCCCATCTTTGTTGCTTTCTGCATGAGTACATTCACAAACCTTATTTTCGGTCCTCAAATGATGTTTTTTCATCGCTGGGAAGACAACCTGATGCAGGGTACAAAAGGCTACAAGGGAATGAGTATTGCCATAAAGAGCCTTATCTGGTTCTGGATCCCTGCTCATACAGTTACCTTCAGTATTGCCAACCATGATGTACAGGTGGGGCTTGCGGCAGCATGGTCTTTAGTTCTGGGGCTTATACTTGGAATAGCGAATCGAAAGAGTTAAGTCCGGTATTGACTCTTCATGAGCTATGACGTATTATGATATTGGTTTAGTACGTCCCTCTTGGAGGAAAACATGAATACCAAGTTAACTTTGCGAATGGACGAGTTTCTCATTGAGTCTGCGAAAGAGTACTCAGCGCGAACCGGGAAGTCTCTTTCCAGGATTGTTGCTGACTATTTCAGAGTTATCATAGAAGAAAAACTGGAAGAAGAGTACCAGATCACTCCTATAGTAAAATCTCTCTCAGGCATTCTTAAGGAGAGTTCTCTGGACAAGAATGACTACAAAAAACATCTTGAGGAGAAATATCTGTGAAAATTCTGTTTGACACAAATATCATCCTGGATGTTCTTCTGGAGAGAAAGCCTTTTTCAAGGGAAGCGTCTTTTCTGCTATCCAGAGTAGAACGCTCTGAGATTTCCGGATACTTGTGTGCAACTACAGTTACAACAATTCATTACCTTATATCAAAAGCTCTTGGAAGCCAAGCTGCACTGCGTCACATCCAATCTCTCCTTGCTCTTTTCATCATTGCCCCTGTGAATCATCAAGTTCTTGAGAAAGCAGCTATGCTGAATTTCAGAGATTTTGAGGATGCAGTTCTTCACGAAGCTGCCTGTCATGCTGGTATTGAAAGCATAGTAACAAGAAATACTGTTGATTTTAAAAAGTCCACTCTTCCTGTTTTTGCTCCTGCGGATCTTGTTGCTGCTCTGTTGGTTCTGAAGAGCAACTGATGTTATTGGC
>JAGLDB010000086.1 GCA_023145935.1 Candidatus Sabulitectum sp.
CATACGGACCGATCTCTACAGATTCAGGTGCAGGGCATTGAACAATTGCTGTGGAATGTATCATTTCTTCTCTACCAGCATTGCTGTAAGTTCAGCCTCAACAGCTATCCTGTCATCAACCTTTGCCACACCTTTCATCTTCCACATACGGCCTCGCTTGCTGATAAGCTCAAGTTCGAAACGGATCTGATCACCTGGCATAATCGGTTTTCTGAATCTTACCCGATCAATACCACCAAAAAGAACAAGCCATCTGCCCGGTTCTTCAACAGAATCAAAAAGCATCAGTCCACCGGCCTGAGCCATAGCTTCAACTACAAGAACACCGGGCATTATAGGACTGCCGGGAAAATGCCCCTGGAAAAATGGTTCATTGATAGTAACATTCTTAATGGCGACAATGCTCTTCCCTGGCTCTATCTCCAGAACTCTGTCCACCAGCAGGAAAGGGTACCTGTGAGGCAGAAGATCCATCACATCTGAGATATCCCACTGTCTGTTTGAAAGATCAGCCTTGGAGGTCTTCTTTTTACCTGCATAAACTTTCATTATCTTTTTTACAAACTGCACATTTGAAGCATGTCCGCTCTTTGCAGCAATCACATGCCCCTGAAGCCTGATTCCAAGAAGTGCCATATCCCCAATGAGATCGAGAACCTTGTGTCTGACAAGTTCATCGGGAAAACGAAGCGGGCTGTCATTCATTACACCATTATCACCGATCACAACAGCGTTCTCAAGAGTACCACCTTGAATCAAACCTTTTTCCTGAAGGATCTTCACATCCTCGTAAAGGCAAAAGGTTCTTGCAGGGGCAATCTCATTGATGAAACTGTCCTTTGTGATTTCAAGACTGATGTACTGTGTTCCGATATGTGGATGATCATAGTCAAGAGTAAAACTTATCTTGAGACCATCGTAAGGAACAACTGTCAGGCTTGCACCGTGGTACTCCAGACTTACAGGTTCAGTAATTATAAATACTTTTCTGGGAAAGCCCTCAAGAGTCTCCACGCCGACCTCCATCAGAACTTCCACATAAGACCTGACTGATCCGTCCGCAGGCTCTGGAGGCTCATCAGAGCTTATTTCAATAATAGCATTGTCTATCTCCAGGCCGTAAAGAGCACTTAGAACATGCTCAACAGTGTGAACCTCGTAGTAGTTCTCACCAAGAGTAGTTCGCCTGGCCTGCTCCTCGACCATCCTTACATTCCCAGGCAGAACTTTTATGGTTGGACGGTTCTCAACATCTGTCCTTACAAAAACGTACCCGGTATCTGCAGGCGCAGGTATAAAAGTAATGGTTGACTCTTTTCCAAGATGCAAACCACGACCAGTGTAAGAAACCTGCTCTTTAATAGTTGTTTGAAAGCGATTCATCAGCCCCCAGTCTCTCTTATTTTTCTGAATTCATTTCTTTAACAAGCTCAATAATACCAGGCAGCCTGGATACAGCCGCACCAAGCCTCAGGGTCTCCATGTGAGGTCTGGCAGGATTACCCGACACCGTAACGCCGGATCGCACATCTTTAGTAACCCCGGACTTCGCTGCGATAACAGCACCATCATTAATTACGATATGTCCACCGACACCAGCCTGACCGCCGAAAACCACACCGTTACCTACCACCGTACTTCCGGCAATCCCAGTCTGGGCAGCAATAAAACACCCTCTACCTATGCATACATTATGAGCCACCTGGATGAGATTGTCCAGCTTTGTATGATCGCCTATTCTGGTACTGCCTGTTACAGCTCTGTCTATAGTACAGTTAGCCCCTATTTCAACACTGTTCCCAATGATAACATTGCCATTCTGCGGTATTTTCTTGTGCTCTCCCGCTGGATCAGGTACAAAACCAAATCCGTCACTCCCCACAACAGTGCCGGAGTGAATGACAACTTTGTTCCCAATAACGGTATCAGCAAGAAGTGTAACATTGGAATGGATAACACAATCACTGCCAAGAACAACTCCGGAGCCCAGTACAGACCCGGAACCGATACTGCAGTTATCTCCCAGAGTACAATCCCTGTCTATGACCGCGCAGGGTCCTATCTCTGCTTCTTTTCCAATTTCAGCAGTGGAATGAACAACCGCGGAAGGATGCACACCGCCAAATCCAGTGGAACGATCCGGTACGAACAGATGAAGTACTTTGCGAAAAGCGTCATACGCATTATCAACAAGCAGAACACAATCTGCACTGGTTGTTACAGGCTTGGAAACCAGAACAGCCGTGGCCTTTGTTGTACTCAGGTATCCAGTGTACCTGGAGTTTCCGTAGTAGCAGATGTCCGCAGCTCCCGCATCCTGAATAGAGGAAACACCGGTGATGACAGAATCAGGACTGCCGGAGAGCATCTCTCCCCCGAGGTGATCACAGATGTCTTTGAGAGTTAACGAATTAGTCATTACCACTCATAACCATGTCAATAACCTTATCGGTAATGTCCACAGAAGCCTCTGCATAAACAACCTGACCGGCAGAAGCATCAAGAACGATCTGTATGTCTTCTTCACTGGCTATTTCCAGTACTGCTTCGTTGATAGCAGCAATAATTGGGCTAACCAGTTCCTCGTTACGCCTTTCCATGGTGCCGCCAGGGCCAAAAATACTGGAAAGGAATGCTTCGATCTGTATCTTTTTCTCTGCGAGAAGAGTTTCCTTTTCCTGTCGCCTCTCGGGACTCATCATAAGCGTTCGGGAAAGATCTTCTTCCAGTAGGTCAATCTCTTCCTGAAGAGAATCCACATGAAGCTCCCACTCATCTATTTCAATCTCAAGAAGTTCTCTTGCGTCATTCACCTCGCCAAGAGACTCGAACACCACATCGGAATCAAACACGGCAATTGTCTGCCCCAGCAGCAACGCCGGAAGAGCCAGTAAAATAAACAACTTCATACTCACTCCCATCAAAATGAAGCTCCCATCTGGAAATGCGGTTCCCATCCGGGATCCGGTCCGTCAAAGCCATATGCATAATCCAACCCCATAACGCCAAGCATTGGGATTTCCACCCGGATTCCCATGCCGGCTCCGCGATTGACAGAAGACAGATCCATGTCAGACCAGCTCTCCCATGTATTGCCTGCATCCATAAATACCGCCAGCTGAAGCTGATCGATAATTCTGAATCTGTACTCAGTGCTAAGTATAAGCATAGATCTTCCACCAACGGTCTCGAAACCGTCAACAGCGTTTATTTCTCTACTGCCATAACCCCTGACACCGTAAAAACCTGTTCCACCCAGCTGGAACAATTCGTATGCCGGCGGGCTTTCTCCGCCAAACCCTGAAATTGTTCCCAGTCTGCCTCTAAGGGTAAGGAAAAACTTCCATACCACTGGAACATGCCATGTGGAATCAAACAGGTACTTCTGGAATCCAATATCTCCACCAAGGAAACCTCCAGTAAGATCAAGACTTACTGTATTCTTTGATCCCTCACCGGGGAATATCCTTCTGTCCTGACTGTCACGGGTAAAAGAGAGTCTTACAGAGCTGTCCCATCTTGGCCAGTCGGTATCACGGAGAGAGTAGTAGTAGTTGTTGGAGTCATCAGTTATGTCAAATACATCCACCTTTTCCAGAGTATACCTGATGGAAGCAGAGGTGAAATCTACCCAGGGAAGAGGACGACCCACAATAACAGATCCACCGGTGCGTCTTCTGTCATATTCGCTGTAGTCGCTGGTTGTATGGTAGAGTTCGCCACCAAGGGTAAGAGGGGTATCCCTCACCCATGGCTCCGTGAAACTCAGTTTGATATTCTGAATTGTACTTGAGAACTCGTAGGTTGCTCCCAGGTTCTGACCACGTCCGAAAAAGTTTGTTTCAGCCACTTCCAGATAGCCACTGAATCCGTCTGTAGCACTGTAATTGGCACCAATTCCAAATTTTCCAGTTGTTTTCTCGTCAACCCGAAGAATCATGTCCACATCGGGAGACCCCTCGATCGCCCTGAAATCAGGAATTACATCGTTGAAATAATTAAGATAATAGACATTCCTTAGAGAACGCATCAAAGCAGATCTTCTGAACAGGTCTCCGGGGATCACAGTCAACTGCCTTCTGATCACATTATCAAAAGTACGGGTGTTACCTACGATCTCAACTTCACGAATATGAGCTCTCTCCCCTTCCTGAATTGCAAAATGAATGTTGACAACAGAATCTGATTCCAGGGAAGGCTCCATCAGAGGTGATACCGCTGCGTAAAAATACCCGCGGTCCTGGTAGGCGGAGTAAAATGTCTCCAGAGATTTGTCTATATCCTCAATTGAATATGCCTCACCGTATTGCATCTCACTGAAAGAAAGCAGAAGCGAATCAGACAACTCTGAATTTCCTCCTACTGAAACATCTCCAAAAACCATGTAAGGACCTTCAAAAATGGAAATATCTATATGGAAATGGTCCTCATTGTCTGTCAGAAGATATCTATCAGTGCCTGTAACAGAAGCATCCGGATAACCATTGTTGTGATAATAGTCTTCAACCCGGCCAAGATCCTCTTCAAATTGTTGAGGCTTCAGCTTACCGCTTCTCCAGAAGCTGTCCTGTTTTGTTTTCATCTCACTGCGCAGTTCTTCATCTGAGTATACGGTGTTGCCGGCGAAAGCTATCTCACCAACCCGGATATCAGACCCCTCGTAGCATATGAATACAAGCTCTCGTCGCCCCTGGGAATCAGACTCATTCCACCGATAATCAACAACTGCAAGATGTCTGTTATCATCA
The DNA here is from genome assembly GCA_023145935.1 of Candidatus Sabulitectum sp. The sequence continues at coordinate 4,749 of JAGLDB010000086.1, forward strand.
GCGTACATGGCCAGAATAAGATCGACAGCACGGTCTATATCATTTATAGATATGGTCTGCCCGGGATAAAGATCAAGAGTATCAACAAGATCGCTTTCATCCAGGCATCCGGAGTTTTCAATTACAAGACCTGAAAGAATTGGATTCACGCTTACCCTGATGGTAAAATCAGCGGAACCGGAAGCAGAATCAGCAAGCACCTCAATATCGGTAAAATATCCGAGACTGAAAAGATCCCTTACACCCTGCGGGAGAGTCGACGGCATGAAAACGCTTCCAGGCGAAAGACCAAGTGTTCTTATTATCAATGAGTCCGATACATAAGTGTTGCCTTCTACGGATACACTGGAAACTGGAATGGCAAACACCATTCCAGCCAGTAAGAAGAAAAGCAAAAGAGCTAGTTTCATACATTCACCTCCACAGCAGTCCGGTTAATATTCGTATTGTTCACCAGGGTGAATGAAAGAATATCACCGTTTCGCCTGGCACTGACTTTTCTGCCTCCGGAAAGTTCACCGGAAACAAGCAAATCTGTAAGAGGATCTTCAAGAAGCCTCTGTATAGTTCTTCTCAGGTGTCTTGCACCGGCTTCGCTGCTGAAACCGGTTTCCGAGAGGAGGTCAAGAGCCTCGTTTTCGATCACAAGTTCAATATCCAGTTCAAGCAGCCTTTCATGAATCTCGGCAAGCTGCATCTCTACTATTACTTTGATATCATCCATACTCAGGGGATTATAAACTATCACACTGTCCAGACGGTTCATGAACTCAGGAGGAAACAGTGATTTTGCTGCATTCAATATTCCATTCACTTCAGATTCCGAGTGCTCTCTCAAGAATCCAACTGTACTGCCTCCGCCTGTGCCATGCTGTGACAGGTTACCCGTCATGATAATAATGGTATTGCTGAAGTCTATCTTCCTTCCATAGCCATCAGTCATTGTTCCATAATCCATCACCTGAAGAAGCATATTGTAAACATCAGCATGGGCTTTTTCTATTTCATCCAGCAGTACAACAGAGTACGGTCTTCTGCGTACCTTTTCTGTAAGCTGTCCGCCCTCATCGTAACCAACATAACCGGGAGGAGCACCAACCAGCCTGGACCCGGAGAAGCCCTCTCTGTACTCCGACATATCAATACGGATTAGAGCGTTCTTGTCTCCGAAAACCTGCTCTGCGAGAACTCTTGCGGTTTCGGTTTTTCCCACGCCCGACGGACCGAGAAAAAGGAAACAGCCTGTGGGTCTCCTGTTGTTTCTAAGCCCCACACGGCCTCTCCTGATAGCATTTGCAATGTGTTTGATTGCTGGTTTCTGGCCGATAATGCTTTTGGACATCCTCTCTTCAAGATCGGAAAGCCTGACAGTTTCACTCTCTCCAACTCTGCTGATTGGAATACCTGTCATCTCTGCAACAACTGTTGCAACATCGTCCTGTGATATCTCAACAGGAGGAAGACTTTCAATCCAGTGGTTGCGTGAATCCTCAAAAGCTTTTTCCAGTCGGGCGGTTTCCTCTGTAAGCCTGGATACTTCCCCAAGGTTGCGATTGTTCCCTGCAGCATCCGCCTCCCGCCTGATCTCCAGAAGTCTGTCGTGAAGCTCTATCAGTGAATCCGGAGGGCTTGATGCTCTTGCATGGGCTCTGGCACCGGATTCGTCCATAACATCTATAGCCTTATCGGGCAGGTTCCTGCCACTTATGTACCGGTGGGCAAGGATAGCGCAGTTCTTAAGACTCTCCGGAGGGTAAATGGCATTATGATGACTCTGATATCTCTCTTTCAACCCCTCGAGTATCTCCAGAGTAAGTTCCACCGAAGGAGGATCTACCGGAACAGGCTGGAATCTTCGTTCCAGAGCTCCGTCCTTTTCAATTCTTCTTCTGTACTCATCAAGTGTTGTGGCGCCTACACACTGGAACTCACCACGAGCCAGAGCAGGTTTAAGCAGATTGGCTGCGTCAATAGCACCCTCAGCACCTCCAGCACCCACAATAGTGTGAATCTCATCAATGAAAAGAATAACATTCCCGTCATCCTGTATTTCTTTCAGAAGAGCCCTGAGTCGCTCTTCAAACTGTCCACGGTATTTTGTTCCCGCCAGAATAGAAGCCATATCGAGAGCCATTATTCTTTTTCCGTAAAGCGGAAGCGGTACCCGTCCTGAGTAAATACGCAGAGCAAGCCCTTCTACGATGGCAGTCTTCCCCACTCCCGGTTCCCCGATAAGCACCGGATTGGATTTCTTTCTTCTGCACAGAACCTGAACAATTCTATCGATCTCCGACGACCTTCCAATAACAGGGTCAAGCCCGTTCTCCGCTCCCAGAAGGGTAAGATCGCGACAGAAGTAATCAAGAGCGGAAGTCGCCTTATCGTTTTCTGAAGGCCGTTTCTCTGCAGAAGCCTTCATTGCGTCAAAAAGCTTATCGTAACTGACTCCATACTGCCAGAGCAGAGCAGATGATCCGCTGTCAATTCTGGACAGTGCAAGCAGAAGATGTTCAGTTGAGATGGAAACCGCGTTCAGTTTTGCAGCCTGTACTTTGGCGTCGGCCAGTATGGATCTTGAACGGTGGCTCCATGTAAGGTTTGTTCTGTCTACAAGATGGCTGGGAATAGGTCCATGGCGCAGGTTAGCCCTGAGCTGGGAACGCATTTCTCCTGTCTTTACCCTCAGGCTTCTCAAAAGCGCCGCAGCTCCGGAACCGTCAAT
>JAGLDB010000087.1 GCA_023145935.1 Candidatus Sabulitectum sp.
ACATCAACTTCGTGCCCGGCCAGGCTTAACGCCTCTGCCATCCTGAAGTTAAAGTAATACCCGCCGGTACTGTGATCCTTCAGACCAACCATCACGAACGATATTTTCAAAACATCTCTTTCCGTAAACAAGTGAAACTATTCAAGAGTATCCTTAGAGTATAGCCAAGCATCATATAAAAGTCACACTCCGCAAGAGACCTGTGAACAATTATGTTCAGCATGAAACAAGCGTTCTAAAGGGAGGGAATTTGTCAACAGATAGTGTCTGTATGGTTGTAAAAAATCGTCTTTCAAATGATGCCAGAGTAAAGAAGGAGATGGCTGTTCTGGCCGCAGACGGCTGGCAGGTAACTGTAATAGCAATGCCTGAAGCCGGTTTGCCCCGGGAAGAAAACAGAAATGGTATTCGAATATTGAGACCGCCTGTGTTTTCAGAAACAAAGGAAAGCCTTCGCAGACAGGTGGTGCAGGCTTCAGAAAAATCCGACAATTCCTTTAAGGCAAAAGTCATCAGATCTCTCAGGCAGAACCGGTTGCGAAGATTATTCGCGGATCTGACTCGGGATATTCCATGGGAGAAAAGGCTGCGGGATGCTGCCCTGGAAGTAGATGCAGATATCTATCATGCCAATGACCTGGACACCCTTCAGATATGTGGCTCTGCCGCTGCACGAAAGAATGCCAGGCTTGTATACGACAGCCACGAGCTTTGGCTGGAATCATCAAGATACCTTATAGCAACCCACCCGCTCAACCGGATAAGGCTGAAAAGAATCGAGCGGAAGTACATCTACAAAACTGATGCTGTTATTGCTGTCACACCACTGCGCGGAGAAAAAATGCAGCAGATGTATCCTGCAATGAAGAATCTTCAGATCGTGGAGAATGCCCCGGAGAAACTCGAAAAGCTGCCTTCTGCAGGCAAGCTCAGAGATATGATAAACGCGGCCCCAGACGCTGTAATTGCCCTGTATCAAGGTGTGCTATGCCCTGAAAGAGGCCTTGAGGAACTGCTCAAAGCTGCAAAACTAACCACAAACCCAGCAGTGAGATTTGTCATAATTGGCATGGATACCTGGAACGGAACACTTCAGAGAATGGCAGCGAATATGGGATTGAAAGACAAAGTGATTTTTCTACCCCCTGTACCATCTGAAGAACTTCCGGAGATCACGGTTGACGCTGATATGGGTTTTATCCTGTTCAGAAACACCTGTTTGAATCATTTCTACTCTCTGCCCAACAAACTGTATGAATACATGATGGCAGGAGTTCCAATAATAGCAAGTGATTTCCCGGAGATGAAGAGAGTACTGAATGAGGTAGAAAGCGGAATAACAGTTGATCCAGACTCGCCGGAGGAAATATCCCACGCTGTAGAAACGCTTGCTGCCCACCCTGCCATGAGAAAGAAAATGAAGGATCGAGGCAGAACAGCTGCCATGGATCGGTACAACTGGGAACCCCAGAGTATTATTTTTCGGGATATCTACAGGAAGCTGAGGTAGAAATGAAGAAGCTGATCCTGCTCACCTACACTTTTCCACCCCTTTCCACCGGGGGAACTTCCGTTGTTCTGAACATGTGCAGGCATCTGCCGGAAAATGACTGGGAAGTTATCGTAGTCACTGTGAAAAAGCCCAGGGGTATGAAAACCGATCAGTCACTTCTTGATGAACTGCCCAAAAACCTCAAAGTGTTCAGAGTGCCCCATAAAGGGGTTGCCACCACTGATTCATCTTCTGCGGGAAAAGCAAAGAACAATCCGATCCGCAGCATGATCCGTTACATTGCACACAATTACATTCTGATCCCGGACAGAGTGATCACCTGGAGGAAAAAAGTTCTTCCGGTATTGAAAAAGATCATAGCCGATGAAAAGCCTCATGCAATAATGTCATTCGGTCCCCACCATTCTCTGCATCTGATTGCCCTCTCTGCGTCAAAAGAGACAGCTCTTCCGTTTATTCCTTTCTTTGGAGATCTCTGGCTGGAAGACAGCTATGTAAACTGGCCAAGCAAATTCAACAGACTGGTTGAGTCCCTTCTGGAAAGAGAAGTGGTCCGAAAAGCAAGGGGAATCATAGCAACCACTGAAGCTTCCACCGGCTACTTCCTGGAAAAGTATGTACAATTCTGCCCTCCTTCCCATGTTGCAGAAAACGCGTACGACCCTGCAAGAATCACCAGAGCAGATCTGCCTGTGCCCGATCCGGAATATCTTACTGCAGGATGGACAGGTAATTTTTTCGCCAGTCATTCTCCTGTGGAGCTTATAGAAGGATTAAAGATGTTCTACGACAGGAATCCCAACTCCAAACTGAGGATCAACATGGCTGGAGATATAGATTCCGTCTCTCTTAACAAGTTGGAAAGCCCACCTCTGCAGGGAAAAGTTACCCATCACGGTCATCTCAAGTGGAGTGATGTTCCTGAATTTCAGAGAAATTGTGACATCCTTATAGGATATCTCAACAATCGCAGAGGCAGTCACTTTAAGAATGCCAGCAAAACTGCCGAGTATCTTGCTTCAGGAAGAACTATTCTGGGCATTGTTCCAGAGGGCGCCATGGCAGCCAGAATCAGGAATCCCGGCAGGGGATACATCGTTCAGCCTGACCCGGAAGAGATTGCAATAATGTTCGAGAATCTGGAGTACCAGTGGACCATGTCCAGTCTTCGTGTTCCTGTGGATTTCGCAAAGATAGAAGAGCAATTCTCAGCTGTAAATGTAATGAAACGAATGGCAGGTTTCCTGGACAGAATGGCAGGCCCATGAAGATACTGTATGTGCTGGGATTTCTTCCGCCCTACGTAACAAGAGAGATTGAAGCCGTAGTATCATCCGGACACGAAATTTCCGTTCTTCTTCCAGAACCCGGGAAAAAGAATACCACCGCTGACTTCTGGAATGGCATATCAAATGATCCAAAGAGCAATTCCGTAACTGTGAACAGAACCCTGGAATTCAAGTACCTCACTTGCTCTGCAAAGCGATTGATCGTACCTTTACTCAAGTCTTTACGGTTCCTGAAAACCATGGTAAGATCTTTGCAGGATAAAGAATTCAGATATTTTATTGTTGCGTCATCTGCCGTACTGGGGATGGACCATTCCAGCAAACCGGACATAATCCACGCACATTTCGCCCATGACAATGCGCATATCGCAAGAATCATCGCAGATATTCTGAAGATACCTTACTCGATAACAACACATGCAGCAGATATTTTTGTTCCGGATTCCGCAGTAAGGCTGCGTAGAGTTCTCCAGAAAGCTGCTGTTGTATTTACCATTTCGCAATACAATGTCAGCCATTTAATCAAGTATGGGATCGCGAGAGAAAGAATTGTTGTGGCAAGACTGGGCCTGGATACATCAGAGTTGCCAAACAGAAAAAAAACCCCTCCAACGCCTCTGGCAGTCTGCACGGCAAGCGGTCTTGTCTCAAAAAAGGGGGTTCCTGTACTGATCGAGGCAATGCGACTGGTTCAGAAAAGGAGGACAGATTTCACTCTTACAGTTATAGGAGCTGACCCTGACGGAAAAATTCTGACAGAGTACCGCAGGAACAACACTGACCTTCCAATCAATTTTACAGGTGTACTTGGATCTGATGAAACACTCAGTATTGTTTCAGCTGCTTCATTCTTCGTTCTTCCCTGCATAGAAGCAGCCAATGGAGATAAAGACGGCATTCCTGTGGCTCTTATGGAAGCAATGGGCATGGGGATACCCTGCATTTCCACCAGGGTATCAGGCATTCCAGAGCTTATCGAGAACAACATCAGTGGCATTCTGGTGAAATCGGAATCTCCCGAAGAACTGGCAGATGCCATGGACGCCATGCTGTCCCGAAGAGAAAAAGCAGATCGCCTTGGCAATTCCGGCAGGGAAAAAATTCTTGCCAACCACGCCCCTTCCAGACAGGCTCACATTCTTGTTAAGAATTTTGCCCGCATTGCAGCAGAAAGGAAATAAAGTTGAATTACACAATTGATACTCTTCCAATCACCGCAGAGGCCTATGAAGCCGTGCTTCCTGAAATGAGTAAGGAGCCTGAAGGTGCAGCAGCAGCTTGCGTTCTAGCTTTGAATATCATTACACATGATGAGCAGCAGGGTGTAGACTCGCTCAAAGCCATGAACTCTGAAATATCTTACAGTTCCATTCAGCTGGCTGTAAGCCAGTTGAGATCAAAATCATACATGCTCCGGTCATATTTCTCCGGAACTTCACCGGAAAATGATTACACCATTCCCGAAATAATGGAAATGATCTTCACCACCAACAGATATAGCGGCAGCGCCGAGGAAGGAAAGATCAAGCTCTTCATAGCCTGTTCCGGTGCAGCCAGCCCCAGACCCGTCACCTTGAAGAGAAGAAAAGATGGAAGCTGGTACGCCCATGAGTGGAGCTCTCTGGTGGTTGGAGTCAGACCTCCGGAATAAAAACTGACTGGAGACGAGACCTTCTGTGCATTGACAAGAGATACAGGCATAAGCATTGTCACTTCGGAGGGAGGGAGTTCTATGGGTGATATGAATAAACTGCAGGCAAAGTTAATGGAATTAAGATCGGTTGCAGACAACAGGCCTGAGCTGGCTAAAACACTTAACCAACTTGCATCTGCTGAGTATCGCAATAATCCAGACAAAGCAAAAAAACATGCGGAAGAAGCTCTCTCTGTGGCTCGTGATCTCGGTCTGGATGATGTAATTGCAGAAAGTCAACTTCTGTATGGTATCTCCTGCTGGATAACAGGGAATGTCGATGAAGCCATGGAGAACTATCTCAGTTCACTGGAGATATGGAAAAGAACAGGGAACGATCAAGGCATAGCAAGGGTCTACAACAACATCGGTAATATCCACAGGGGACAGGCCAGTTACAGCAAAGCACTTGAATATTTTTTGAAATCTCTTGAGATCAAGAATGATCTCGGAGACAGAATTGGCGCAGCAATTTCTTATCTTAACATCGGAAATATCTACAAACAGCTTGATCTTCTTGAACAGGCACTGGAAAGTTACAGCAGTGCACTTAGTATTTACGAAGAAAACCATGATGAGTTGAATATTGCAAAATGCTACAACAACATCGGGCTGATCTATTCAAGACAGGGAAACCATTTGCTCGCGCTTGAACAGCATAAACAAGCTATGGCAATCAGAGAGCGAATAAAGGACACAAGAGGAATTGCTCACTCTTATGGCAATATTGGTTCTGTTTACCAGGCTCTCATGGATAACGAAAAAGCCCTGGAATACTTCCAGAAAACGCTCATGGAAACAGAAAGACTCCAGGACAACAGAGGCATAGTACTTTCCTGCAACAATATTGGTTCGGTTTACATCAAGCTTGGCATGTTTGATAAAGCCCTCATATTCCTTGATCGCGCCTGCAAGATCGCAACAGAGGCAGGTGCAAAAGACCTGGAATTCACATCACTGCAGCATTTTTCGGGTCTCTATGAGGCAAAGAAGGATTTCAAGCAGGCTCTGGATTACTCGAAAAAATACTTGAGGATCCAGGAAGAACTGTTCAGCCAGGAGAGCAGAGACAAGATCGCCACATTACAGGTGAGATTCGATACAGAAAGAAAATGCAAAGAAGCAGAGATCTTTCGTGAAAAGAACGTTGAGCTTGAAAAAGAAATGTCTGAACGCCTGAAAGTTGAAAAAGAGTTGAAGAAACATCGCGACCATCTTGAAGAGATCGTACAGGAGCGTACAGCAGAACTCCTCAAGGTAAATGCAGGGCTGGAAAAGAGCTTCATGGGCACTATTTTTACCATATCGAAGATCATAGAAATGCGTGACCCGTACGCCAAGGGTCATCAGCTTCGGACTGCGGAGCTTGCCCGCTCAATTGCTGTGGAAATGGAACTCTCAGAAGAACGGATTCAGGCAGTTTACCTGGCATCCATCGTACATGATATAGGTAAGATCAGAATACCGCAGGAATTCCTGAGCAGATCAGGAAAACTAAGTGATTTGGAACTAAATGTTTTAAGAACCTACCCTCAGGCCGGTTATGACATTCTTAAAACCATCGAATTCCCGTGGCCCATTGCAGACATAGTTCTGCACCATCACGAGTTTCTGGATGGTTCAGGATATCCTTCCGGTCTCATGGGCAAAGAGATCATGCAGGAATCAAAAATACTGTGTGTTGCAGATGTTGTTGAGGCAATGTCATCCAGCAGACCATACAGAGCCGCCTTCCATCTGGAGGAAATTCTGAACGAACTAGTGAGTAATAGAGACATTCTGTACGACAGCGAATGTGTAGATGCATGCATCAGTGTGCTGCGGAAAGGTATATTCACACCGAAGAATTCAGTTCCGGATTCTTACTCTGGCAATTGATAATTCAGTGTAATGCAATGCCAGCAGTGAAAGAGTTCGCTTGCTCTGATCGCCTTCAGGATAACTCTGGTTTTGTTTCAGCACGAAACCTCTTCGCATCGATCTGCCATATTCTGTTATACAATATTCTCATGACACTGATGTCAGGAAACTATTGACAGATGAAGCAGGCAAAATATTGTTTTAGCTCATTGGAGGAGTAACTGTATGAGATCAGTATTGTGGCCTGATAAATTCCCGGTGATCCAGACTGGAAGATTACTGCTTCGTCAAGTTGCCACCGAAGATGCAGAAGGGCTTTTCCTCTGTTACTCAGACCCTGAAGTCATGAAGTATCTGGCGACTCCACTGGATAATCAGGATGCTATACAAGGCATTCTTGAAGAATACAAAGATGGCTTCAGTGATGGCTACAACCTGATATGGTCCATAACGATCAAAGAAACAGGTGACTTTGCCGGTACTGCAGGTTTTGAGGAATTCAGTTTTCTTGACTGCAGGGCTGATATCGGTTTCAGCCTGCTCAGAACTCATCAGGGTATGGGATACATGCAAGAAGCTCTGCATGAGATGATCACCTGCGGATTTCAAACACTGAAGCTCAACAGAATTCAAACCACTGTGGTTCCAGAGAACACAGCATCAGTCAAGATTCTGAACAGACTGGGATTCCAGAAAGAAGGACACATGAAACAGAGTGTTTTCTTCAACGGCAGCTTTCATGATGAGTTGATGTTCGCACTTTTGAACAACACTGAGGAAAGGTGATAATGGCTGAAGAGTTCTACAACGGGTTCGCAGAATACTATCACCACCATCTGATGGCTGTGGGTCGTGATGATATCAGGTTCTATACCAAGCTTGCCCGTTCAAATGGTGGCGCTGTCCTTGAAGTAGGTTGCGGAACTGGAAGAACGCTGATCCCATGTGCAGAAGCAGGGGCAGAGATCACAGGTCTGGATCTTTCAGAAGATATGCTGTCATTCTGCAATAGAACTATCAAAACGAAGAGCCCTGAAGTCAGGAACAGAATAAAACTTGTGCAGGCAGACATGACAAGCTTTGAT
>JAGLDB010000088.1 GCA_023145935.1 Candidatus Sabulitectum sp.
TTCTATATTCTCAGGAATGGAAGCCGCAGTGCTCTAGCCTGCCAGTCGCCGCAGGATAAACATCTGCACAGAGTGAGGAAATCCAGGGCATTCGGTATTGACCCCAGAAATGCCGAGCAGGCATTTGCTCTCCACGCTCTTCTTGACCCTGATGTGCAACTCGTTACTCTTACTGGAAAGGCTGGCACCGGCAAAACTCTCCTTGCTCTGGCTTCAGCACTTGAGTTAAGGAAGAAATACAGACAACTGTATCTTGCCCGTCCGGTTGTTCCTCTTTCAAACAGGGATATGGGTTTTCTACCTGGTGATATTCAGTCGAAACTGGACCCTTACATGCACCCTCTGTGGGATAATCTGGGAGTTATCAAGAACAGATACTCGAAAGACAGTGGTGAATACAAAATGGTGCAGGACATGGTTGACTCGGAAAAACTTGTTATTACTCCTCTTGCCTATATTCGCGGAAGGAGCCTTAACAAGGTGTTTTTTATAGTTGATGAAGCCCAGAACCTGACCCCGCACGAAGTTAAAACAATTATCACAAGAGCTGGCGAGGGAACAAAATTTATTTTTACCGGAGATATTTATCAGATAGATACACCGTATCTCGACAGCAGATCCAATGGTCTGGCATATCTTGTAAGCAGAATGAAAGGGCAGAGTATTTACGCTCATGTAAATCTTGTTCGAGGTGAGCGCAGTAAACTCGCTGAACTTGCCAGTGATATTCTATGAATGCAAACAGAAACACTTTGAGGTATGTGTCAATTATCCTGTTATTTTCACTCGTTTTGATGTTATTCTCTCTCTTAACTTCTCAAAGCTCAGGAGGAGAGATTCTCGGAAGATGGTCTGTACCCATGGGTCTTCTGATTATTGTTCTACTGATCATCGTGTTTATTACAGGTGTGCAGATCGCTCAGCCACTCCGTTTCATTAAGTATGTCCTTCCGATTTTTTCCAGGATACCGAATTTCGCATCTGCTCTTATTGCAATCCTCCCTCCTCTTGTTTTATTCGTGATCTGGTTTCTTTTTCCAGTTCCACTTCTTCAGAGAAGAAGCTTTGTTGTCGGTGTTTTTATGTTTTCTTTTTTTCCAGGTCTGATCACATACACTCTTTTCGAGAAAGCTAGAAGAAAAACTGTTATGGGCGGAACATTGCTTATGCTGTTTTCTCTGACTGTTGGAATTGTGTTAGGAGAGATTGCTCTGCGTGCTGTAATGCCTATGAGCATTTTCAATCCTCGTTTCGGGCTCAGGCCACACCAGGTCACCATGCTTGAAGTTGATCTGCCAGGGATTACGCCTGGAGGAACTCTTTCTACTAACATGTGGGGATTTCGCGGAGAGGACCCACCTGAGCAGTGGGATGAATATTTTACCTTAGTAACAGTGGGAGGAAGCACTACAGCAAACTACTACCTTGATGATGAACTGACCTGGTCCCATATCATCCAGAGCAGACTGAGGGAAATACATCCAATGACATGGGTTGGGAATGGGGGAATTCCCAGACACAGTGCAGATACTCATTTGCTTTTTGTTCGAGAAGTTCTTTCACAGATAAAGCCGGATGCGGCTCTGTTTCTTGTGGGGGTAAATGACATGGGTCCTTTTCTCCGCGGGAGTGCAGGTATTGTTGAGAGACTTCCCGATTCGGGGATCAGGCAGGGGCTTTTCTCGAAGAGTATGATTCTTCAGTTGATGTACAAACTTAAAAAGATCTATGTTGATGGTGCTCCAGTTGTGACTCAGAGTGTAGATCCATCATTTCATGAAGTTCCAATGCTGGATGAAGAAGGAATTCTTCCTGAGGATCTGCATGATCTTCTGGAGGATCCTGAGTTTTATCAACGCCGCATTCGGCTTATCATTCAGGAGTGTCGATCACTTGGAATAATTCCTGTATTCATGACACAGCCCATTCTTTATGAAGATAATGACCATTGGAGGGGTGTTCAGGAAGGATCTCAATGGCTTGGGGGTGCTGAAAGCCCAATGTCAGCTGCGACATTTTCTCTTATGCTTGATGTTCTTAACAGAGATCTTATGGACGTTTGCGCACAGGAGGGAATTGCTGTTCTTGATCTGGCTTCAGAGATTCCTCACAGTAGAGATTACTTCTATGATTCAATGCATATGACAGAAGCTGGGGCAGAGCTTGTGGGAGAGATTGCGGCAGACTTCCTTCTGGAACTTTTTGAGAGTGAGGAATTTTTATGGCAGGAAGATTAATAGAGATATTTCTTCCGACAGAGAGGCTTGAGCTGGCCAGATCTTCTATTAGTGGTTTGCATATTACTTCTATGTGGATGGAGAGGTTGTCTGAAACACACTCTCAGCTTCATATCCTTACCGATTCGGCAAACAGTGAGAAAGTAACTGATAGATTGAGTTCTGCTCTGGCTGATACCATTGACGACATAAGGATCGTCTGTCTTCCTGTAGAGGCTTCAATTCCAGAGGAGAAAAGCTCATCTGGAATAATAAGCTATGATGAATTGAAGCAGGATATTGTTGAAATGACCAGTCCATCACCATCCACCTGGATACTGACTCTTCTCTCTGCTGTTGTGGCTGCTGCGGGGCTTTACAGAAACAGTGCTACGATCCTTATCGGAGCCATGGTTATTGCACCTCTTCTGGGGCCCAGCGTTGGTCTGTCTTTGAGCCTGATCCACGGCGAGAAAAGGCTGTTTGGCATTTCCCTCCGGGAAATGGTTATTCGCAGTGTTATTGCTTTTGTCTTTTCTGCTGTACTGGGGATGATCCTGGTGGTTGACCCGGCCCTTTCCGAGATCACAGCACGAATACAAGCCGGTCCTTCGGACATTGTCCTTGCACTGGCTTCCGGAGCAGCGGGTGCGATTGCTCTGTGTGCAGGGGGATCTTCCACGCTGATCGGTGTAATGGTGGCTGTGGCACTTATGCCGCCAATTGTAACAGCAGGTCTTCTCTGGGGAGGGGGCCACTTTGGATGGCAGGGCGGGCTTTCACTTTTTGCTCTTAACCTGGCCTGTATTGTTGTTTCAGGTGCTGTGGTGTTTCTTGTCCGCAAGCTGACCAGATCAAAGTAGATCTGTTTTTTTCATCAGTGCCATGTGCCCGGCCCTAAACCATCTGGGAGTGGATTGAAGCACCGGGATCACCGATGGATCGGTTCTGAAAATATCTTTTATAAATCTGCGGGCATCTTTTCTCGGGTTCGAGTTATCCATGCTCTGGAATGGCCTGTAAAAACGGAGAACAGAGGCATCACCGTCGTAATCCCCAGGTACTATTCCAAACTCAGCAGCTCTGTCTGTGAGTTCGCATTTTTCCGGTAGATTGAAAATCGACAGATTCATGTAATCTATTTTGCCCTTCAGCCTTCTTACCATATCAAGAGTGAGCTCTCTGTCTTTTTCTGTTTCACCTGGAAGACCGAAGAGAAGGTATACATAATTCCTCATGCCTGAATCAGATATTTCTGTAATAACTTTTTCCGCGGTTTCCGGAGAGAATCCCTTCATGAACCGCTGAAGGATGCCGATGCTGCCACTTTCAGCTCCGGTCTGCAGCATAAGGCAACCTGAATCGGCCATTTTCCCCAGAAGACCGTTTCTCAACCAGTTTCCCTGGGGCCTTGCAAAACCGTAGAAGCCTGAGGTTTTTTCTCTTAGAAGCGGTAGAATTCTCTCAATTGCTTGAACGGGAATGGCCGAATCAATCAGGTGGATCACCGGATCATCGGGACCGCCGGAAAGGAGGCGTTCAAGATTTTTAACAGAAATATCCATGTAGGGTTTATCTCTGTCCGGGCAGAAGAGACACTTGTTCCAAGTGCAGCCGGTTGTAAGCGGAAAAGGTATAACAGGTCTTGAACTGAAGTATTTCCAGTCGTTTGCAAAAACAGGCCATTCAATCCTGGAGAGGAATGGTTGATCCTCGCCCACGATGGATCTTCCATCATCAAGTGCAACTTTTCTGAAACAGCTCTTGAGAAGCTCAATCCCGCTTCCTGTATCATTCAGTGCCGAGGCAAGAGAACCGCCAACGGTTACCTGTATACCGGATTCCTCTAGAAGCCATGCTGTTTCCACCGCAGCCGGAAGCTGGGAAAGATACGCCAGTGAGATCAGTGCGTGGTCAAAGGAGCCTCTGCTCTGTTTTACCCACAGTTTGAGATAATCGCTGAATGGAGTTGTGCCGCTTTTCGCAAGGGAGATGAGGTCGGCAGTAGAATGTGCAATACCCGGAGGCACACTGTCCATAAGTGAAAGCTGCCAGCCGGGGAATCTTTTCTTGTATGACTTGAGAACAGACTGAAGAACACCGCAGACGCTTCTGTGCTTGTGCGGATCATAGAATTCTGTTCCAGGAGAAATGAGGTATTCAATGGATGGAGCACAGTTTGCAAAGCCGGCCTTTGGAGCATGTTCGTAAAACAGCCATCTGAAGAACCCCAGAGACAGGTCATGAATGGGCGCTTCAATACCACGGGCAGCAAGGCCTCCAGCAAGCATGAATGCACCAGCAGGCACTTCTGACGATGTGATAACTGGCGGTGAAATAACTGCAAAACGATCCATATTTTCTCCTTCTTGACAGGGAGGAAGATAACACCAGTATGAAGCGATTACCAGAATATGGTTCCGGAAAGTCAAAGTGAATATCTTACCTGCATATGATTAATTCAATTGCAACTGTTCTGCTTTGTACTTTCGCTGCCCAGAGCGGTGATCAAACCGTTCTATCAACCGCAGAGCGGTTCTTCTTCAGAGATGATTTCCAGCAGGCGGCGGCCTTGATCGATTCCCATACATGGGTGAATGAGTCTTTGTGGAGCAGGGCAGGGCTTTTTCGGGAACTCTGTGACGAGGGTTTCAGCATAGAGTGTCCGGTAATGAACCAGTATGCTTCGCAGCAGTTCAACACTTCTGTTTCCATTCTGCTTACAGGAGAATTCCAGACAGGCGATTCTGTACGGATTATTCTGCCGGTAGCTGTGGAGTTGCCCTGGCAGACTTTCGCGGAGACCGCCGATGTTTCATTTTCCGGCATAGAAGGAGCGTTTAACACAGAAGGTGGATGGCTTGTTCTTCAGGGAAGATCAAGTGGTTTCTTTGAAATTAGTGTATCACAGCAGGTAAGTATTGATCCAACCACCTTTCCAGGAGTTATTTCACCTGGCAGTGAAGAGGCCATGGTTCCGTATCCAGGTGAGGATTCTTTTCTTGACAGATGTCTTGATACAGATGTATTCTGGGCAGGAGGTGATGCTCTCCACTTGGAATCGTCCTTACTGGCTGCAGGTGAACCCAATCCCATGGTACTGGTTGCAAGGGTGATTGATGCTGTTTCTGTTTTCTACAGGAATTCAAACTCTGTTGTTGAACAGATACTTCTCTACCCGGTTTCGGAATTAACTCTTCAGAATCAGATGCAGAATTCTCTTGGCGGGGCTTCTCTGGGAGCTGCCGTTTTAAGAAGATGGCAGATACCGGCTCTTGTTGTTCCGGGAAGATGGGGAGAGCAGGGATCTTCAGGATTCCTACTGGCCGCTTATGTAAAGCCATTTGGATGGATGGTAATATCTCCGTTTCCCCAGGGTTTCACTGCCATGGGCAGCTTTGATCCACCCGCTGTTCACAGCTGGTTCAATGGATTGTCAGGAATCACTTTTCATGCAGAGTATCTGGGAAGTGACGGTTTATGGCATGCTATACCGGTTGAATCGTCTGAGTTTACCCATAATGTGGAAATTCTGATTTTGTGAGTACATTTTTCCAGTATGACCTTCAGCTGCTGAAATTCATCAATCTGCAAATGGCCAGCCCGATGCTTACCAGAATAATGCTTGCCATTACCGATAAGCATAACTGGTATCCGTTCATTACAGTTGCAGTTATTCTGCTTTTGTTTGCAGGCAGAAAACTTCCCTACCGGGGGAACTGGTTTGTCAGGATCAATCCCAGAGTATTTGTTTTTGGGCTGATCTTGTGTATTGCCCTTACCGATCAGGCTGGAACATTCCTGAAGCACAATGTAAAAAGAACCCGTCCCAACCGAGATGAGACAATTGCTCAGCTGCTTGATTGCAGGTTGAGTACCGGAGGAAGAAGAAGCTTTCCCTCCAACCACGCAGCCAACTCGGCGGGGCTTGCAGTGTTTGCAGCAGTGGTCTATCCGCCCATTGCAATCCCGGCTATTCTGTTTACTTTCCTTGTAGGCTTTAGTCGTGTTTACCTTGCAGTGCACTATCCGTCAGATGTGATTGCCGGATGGCTGATCGGTTCTATCACAGGGCTGATCATATGGCTTATTCTAAGAAAGAAACTGGGAAGACTGGGGATCACGGGGTTTGCAAATATGTTTCGTTTTCGCCAGCATCAGGTTGCAGGTTCCCCTGGCAGGAGCTGGATAGAGAAGAATTGGGTCACACTTGATGGATACAGGGTAAAGGGATATCTGCTGGAGGGTTCTGAGAAGATTGTTATTTTTGTTCACGGGCTTGGTGGCTCTTTTCTATCCCGTGCGGAACTTGGAGAAAAGCTAAGAGATCTGAACGGTGTTTCCTTTCTTCTGGTACCCATGCGGGGAACAGATGATCATCCATGCAGGCTGCCGGCAGGTGGCACAGATGAAGTCCATGATATTCTTGGAGCTTTGAATTTCGCAAAAGATTCAGGTTACGAGCAGGGGAACATCATTATCTATGGAACATCCATGGGGGGATCGTCAGCCATTAAGACCTGTTCACTGGCTGGGGAACTTCTTCCTGCTGGAATTGTTGTTCATGGGTCGTACAGCTCGTTCTTTCTTGCTGCAAGGCATAGAACGGGAAGAGCTGGCAGTGCGATCTTGAGATTGTTCATGCCGGGCTGGGCTGCTAGAAGCTTGAAGAGGTTCAGGACTGTTTTCTGGCTTCAGTATTGGAACAGGGGTTGCGGCGTGGAGTATATATACGGAGATGGGGATAGAGTTTCTCCACCGGAAGAGGGTGAGCTTATGGCGAAACACACATGCAGCGAAGTCTGCACTGTCACTGTTCTTTCAGGTCAGGGGCACCCCACAGGAAGAAATGCATCAGAAAATGATCTTGTTATCGCGCTTAACAATTCTATGAACAGGATCTGGAAAAGAAATACAGGTGATTATTGATGAGTATATACAAGCAGGCAAATGAACTTTCCATGGCGCTTTCCTCTCTTCTCAGGAAGATGAAGGAATCCATGGGAGAAGTTGAGGGTGTTCCAGTAGAGAACCGGGATGAGTATTCTCAATTCCAGTCGCTTCTTACAACTTCCGTATTTCTTCAGCGGGATCTCGACGAATTTCTTGATAAAGCAATGTCCGTTGGAGAGCAGGACCGTGAAGGCCCCATTGAAGTTCTTGACTTTTCAAGCGAATGGGATCG
>JAGLDB010000089.1 GCA_023145935.1 Candidatus Sabulitectum sp.
ATTGTACTGACTCAGGTAAACCCGGAAAAATACAAGTGAAATGGATGATGATACATTGGTTGTGGTGTGTCAATGGTTATTGGTTGCAATAAAAGGTAAACATATGTATACATAGCATAGTGATTCTCGTTGTTTACCTGAGTCAGCTAAACTTGGAGGTTGAGATGTATGGGGAATTGAATGAGTTTCAGAATGAGCTGAAGAAGAGGCAGATCATTCCTGAGAAAAGCGTGAAGTATTTTGTTTTCTGGGTCCGGCAATACCTTCTACTGGATTCGCCGGAGGAGGCCGATTTTTCGAGAGCTCTTGATGCTGAAGCAAGGGAAGACTGGCAGATAAGACAGGCACTGGAGAGCAACAGGGTCTGAAGTAGCGGGCGTCCCATGCGTTAGCATTGGAGAGCAACAGTGTCTGAAGTGGTGGGCGTCCCATGCGTTAGCACTGAATGCAGTCAGGATATACAATTCCATGTTCTGCCAGTCTGGTTTTGTTACATCGCTTTTGGAAGCGGGTAATTGAGCGAAAGCACAACCCCCGCCACTTTTTTTGGAACGATCTTGTATTGTTTTTTGAATCGCCTTTGGGGGCGGGTAGTTGAGCGAAAGCACAACCCCCGCCACATTATTTTGGAACGATCTTGTATTGTTTTTTGAATCGCCTTTGGGGGCGGGTAGTTGAGCGGCAGCACAACCTCCGCCATATTATTTTGGAACGATCTTGTATTGTTTTTTGAATCGTCTTTGGGGGCGGGTAGTTGAGCGAAAGCACAACCCCCGCCACATTATTTTGCAACAAAATAATGTGGCGGGAACGTGTGGGAATCGAACCCACCCAGGATGGTTCTAGCACCCGACGTCGGATTTGAAGTCCGAGAGGAACACCAGCTCCCTTCCGCTCCCGCTGATGCTTCAAAGATTGTAGATTTCTGGGAATTGTCAAGGTGCATGTTTTTTAGTATATCCTGCACTGTGATTACAGTCCTGGGGGGGAATAATGTGCAAGCAAATGTAAAGAAAATAGTTGAAGCTCTTGCATCGGCGCCTGATAATGGCACCCGTGCTGAGAAATTACTAAATAAAATACCTGAAGGCCATGAGATTGTTGAATTATTCATTGAATTAGACCGTAATGCAGTTGCATCTCCTGCTCATTGTCTTGCTTTTTTTACAATACTTAATGTTTTTGACTTTGCTGACAAGATGATACGGATGTCCTACGAGCAATTGCTCACTGAAACAGATCCTCTCTGCCCTGATCTGGTGAAAGTATGGAGAGCTGTTGAATCTTTCAGCGAAGAACACAGAAAGAACTTTCTCGCCCGAAGCTCACTTATTCTTGAGGTTGCTTGTCTGGGCTGGCAGGATGTTCGTGATATGGGTCGAGCATCAGGATCGTTGTCCGGCTCGTCCATACTTGTCTCTCTCTGCGACGAAGAGGATGAGGGGTCTCAGATACTTCGCACCGAATCAGGATCTTGGCCATCCGGCATCTGGAAGAAAATGGAAGAGGTTCTCGAAGAGCTGGATTTTACCAGAGAGAAGGACAGAAGCTGGAAATACCAGATTGATCATGACAGCCGGTCAAGGCTTGTTTCAGGTGCCAATATCAAGGCATATGTCAAGACTGGTGCCAGTACTCTTTCTCCTCTTGCACTGGCCAGATTATCGCAGAATCTTGTTACCAGGTTCAGCCTCCTCCTCCGCACCATCAGTATGTACCCTGCAGATCACCCTTCCATATCACCAGCGCTTGGATCTTTCGTAGATCTTCTTGATGCATTTGCCGATAGTGAAGCAGGTATGGTGGCTCTGACTGTTCTTGGTGGAGAGCTCATGCTTAATAATGTCAGGGTTAAATCAAGAACAAAATCCACACAGAATTTTCTTGCACATCTTACCGAGCGAAGAATAAACAGCATCTCGTTTCAACTGGGTCTTGATTCAGATAGTCTCTTTAATTTTATTGAACTTCTGAATCGTAAACCCGCTCAGATCAGGGAGCGGGGTGGTTTGAGCGAAATGTGTCGGACCAGGGGCATAGAGAATGTTACAGTAGACGAGTTCAGGTATGCGCTTGTGGCAAAGGATGGGAAGCTTGTTTCCGAGGTTGTCACAGGGTCGGTGGACAGTACACTTGAAGACTTGATTTTCAGAGAACTCATTGACAGACTCCAAAAGGGCGATTCTATCAAGGACATTCCCCCCCAGCAATTGGGAGAGGCTCTTTCCCGCATTCTCGAGGAAGCTGCTTCAGGTTCAGGAAAGTACAGATCTATGCTGGCTGATTTTGTTGCAACGCTTGACCCTACAATTCTGGAGAGGGGTATTCTTGTAAGTCGTGAGCTTCAGAAAACACTTGCCTGGGGGGCATTGAGAAAGATAATCGATAAGAACATCGAAGATCTGGACAGCAAGAATCAGGATCGCGTACTGGATGCTTTGGACAAACTCACCCAGTTGGTCTGTATCGGTGCGGAAAGAGGGAAGACCCATACAGTTATGCATGTTACTGATAATGTGCGGGGGCTTCTTCTTGCAGGTTCGTTGCCACCTGACGCCTTGTTTGCTTCTATCATCCTGCTCGGTACAGTGTGTGAAAGGCTGATTGCCACAGGAAGGCTCACTGCGGCTTCAGAGCTTGTTTCCACCATTTCTGACTGCAGAATGCTGCCTGTGGATACCCCTGCCCATGCAAGTGCGCTTCGAAGGGGTCTTTCAGAAGCATTCAGAAGAATTGATACCCCTGAAGCAGCAGATGTGATCCTGCAGGCTTTCATGGAGTCTGACGAGAGCAGGTACCAGGCGGCAGAAAAAATTACAGCTCAGGTGATGTTCAGAAATCTTGGCATGCGTCTTGTGGATCTCTTTCTTGAGAGGAAGCGCGATATCAGGGCGAGGGTGTATTCCGTATTAAGAAGATTCGGAACTGGATATCTTCTGATGTTTCATAACCGGATTGATGAACTTGAAGGTAGTGGGCTTTCTGTAAGAGACTGTGAAACAGGAAGATTTGTTGCCCAGGACTGGTACATTATGCGGAATCTGGTGTCTCTTCTGGGAGACCTTGCGTCAGCAAGATCAGTACCTGTTCTGGAAAGACTTTGCGATGACTCTGATGACAGAGTCAGAAGGCAGGCTCTGGTTTCATTGATGAAGATTTCAGAAGAAAAGGCTATGTCATATGCAGCCAACATGATCGGTGATCCTTCATTGGATGTAATTGCAGTTTCCGTGGATATTCTTGCAAAGGCGGAATTTGTAGATAGAGGGCTTATCCCCGCTATGCTTAGACTGATGCATACACTGCCTTCCGCAAGGAAGACATTGATTCGCTACTTTATCAATGTGTCTGATGATCACGCAGTTCAGCGGCATTTTCGCACAGCTTTCTCTCACTGCAAAGGCATACCCTTTGATAACGAGGATTTGATGCACGACGGGCTGGTAATTTTGATTCGATCCGGAAAAACCGAGGATATAGACGCTTTGAACGCTTTTCTCGAGAAAAACTCCGGGGGCAAGCTCAAAAGAGCTCACGCCCCGGAGAATGTAATTGTTTCAATACAGACAGCTAAAAATATGATAAGAACAGCTCATTCTGCTACCACCTGATATCTGCACCAAAAAAGAAATGCCTGGCAGGTGAATACGCATTGGGGTTACCTGCGGGACCTCCGGCAATACGGTCCGGCTCACCATCGCCGTTCTGATCTGCATCATACCATGCCACACTGTATATGTGATCCAGATTCGTTCGATTGAAAAGGTTGTAAACATCCATATAGACATTGAAGGTTAATCCACTGAGCCAGAATCTTTTTTCAATTCGCAGGTCAGTATTCATCCGCCATGGATATCTTTTCTGGTTTCGGAAGAAGGGATGTGTACCGTGTGAAGAATTATCGTATGGAATTCCGCTTCCATAACTGGAATTGATCCTGAAACCGAAACCTTCAAGCCAGCCCTGACCCAGGAAAGTATCTCCCCTTTCTATCATCATACCAGCGGAAGCATTTGCTGTGTGTCTCTGATCCCAGTCAAGATAGACATCATCCCTGGGAACAGGGTACTGGCTTCCCCAGCCGTATGAGTAGTTCTCGGAAGGAGAGGATTCTCTGCCTTTTGCCACACTGTAAGAGTAATTTGCAGCAAAAGAGAAGTATCTGGATGATCTTCTTAGTAGACCCAGTTCAGTACCCCAGACCGTTCCAGTGCCGTCGCTGTTCACATACTGCCAGTACTCTTCTGTGCTCTCCTGAAGATCAGTGGAGATCAGACCTGTTATTGTTTTGTTGTAGGCAACCAGTTCAAGTATTGTAAACGGGTCGAACATGTGTTTAAGCCCCAGCTCATACGCAACGGTTTCCTCAGGGTCAAGATTTGGATTGCCTGCCAGAGGCTCTCCGGAAGAGGACGAGCTTGACTGGCTTTCGTAGTACATCATGCTCAAACCGGGCACCTGATAGTAATGACCGTAGCTGGCTCTGATCATGTCTCTTTCTGACACCGGATGAGAGACGCCCAGCCTGGGGCTGAACTTGTATTTAGTTTCAGCGTCTTCAGCATTCGGGTCAATAACATCTATTCTGGCCCCTATATTCGCAATCAGGCCTGCTGTGTACTCAATTCTATCCTGGGCATACAATCCATGGAATCTGGGAGAGCCATCCCATGAAGAGTATGTAACAGTATATCCTGGAGGTGAGTAAATATCCCATCCGCTTGAATCGAAGAATCGCCCTTCATAACCGACTTTCAGCTGATTATTGCTATTGATCTGGCTTGTGTAATCTGTTCTGAGAGTGGTCACATCAGTTTCGGATTCGTGTCTTATCCAGTCAATGTGTCCGCTTCTAAAGAAATGATCTCTGTCCTCGAATCTGAATGGAGCCTGATAACTCAGCCAGTCCTCAATGGAAAAATCAGCACCAATGATGCTGCCGGTTGAATCAGTTATGCCGTGAGTTTCCTGGGTGTGATAGAGATTCAACTTGAACTCAATAAAACTCTTCTCATTGAAGGAGTGTGTAACTGCAAACCCTGGGGAAAACCTGCTTTGTTCTCTGATAGGCAGTGCACGGTCGTTTTCCCTTGAATAGTAAAGGGTATCTCCGTCATTCACGTAGTGGTCCACAGTTCTTGACCACAGCCAGTCACGCCAGCCTTTCTCTCCGTTAGAGAGATAAAAGTTAGCAACTATCCTGGTCATAGGGGAGGGTTTCCAGGAAAGCTTGGCAGTACCACTTATGGTTTCAAGAGTGCTGTTGTCCCAGTAGCCTCTGCTGTCGGCGTGATTAAAACCACTTCTGTTGTAGGAACCGGTTACAAAAAAACCGCTTTCACCTGGAAGAAAGGTCGGCCCACCCAGAGCTCCTTCGCCTTTGAAAGCCTCTCCGTGGTAGATCTGATTTTCCCATACCGAGTGCTCCATGGTGTTAGTACTTGCGTCTCCTGTTTCCGAGTAAGCGCCGCCACCTCCGTTGAATGAGGCTACAAATCTTTCGGACGCATCACGGGTGATGATGTTTACAACTCCGGATTGTGCTCCACCGTATTCAGCACTGAAACCGCCTGATGTGATTGAGATCTCAGAGACTGCCGAGAGAGGAATATTCATGGTAAAAAGGTTTGTGGCCGGGTCGTTCATGATGATACCGTCCACCATGTAGATAACTTCACCGGAGCGACCTCCACGCATATGAAAGTCACTTCCTGCAGTTACACCACCTGAACTCATTGCAATAATGTCTCTTATAGAAGTAACAGGCATGGCTTCTATGTCATCACTGTCAATAATGTTTACTGATGAGGTTTCATCAAATACAATCAATCCCCGCTGGTCTGTGACTGTTATAACAGTACTTCCAGAAGCTGCTTCGCCCAGTTCAAAGTCTATTCTTGTGGTTAGATCAGCAGACACCTGGATACCTTCGATTGTCTGCTCTGATTTTCCCACCATCCGTGCTGTAAGTTTGTAGCTTCCGGGAGTCAGGTTATGAATAAGATATTCGCCGTTTGCATCCGTCATGGTTCCAAAGCCGGTTCCTGTAATGAGCATTGTTGCTCCAACGATCGGGTTGTTCTGCGTATCATATACAACTCCGGCTATTCTTCCTGTGGTGCCGGCAAATGCGGCAAAGGAAATGATTAGAAGACATGTAACGAAGACTTTCACGGTGGTAACTCCCTTCGGATTGATTGTTCCTATATATTGCAGTTATTGTGTGAAAGGGGTAGTCCGTGGCTTTTAGAATCTTCTGTATTACAGTGGTTTTGTTTGCTTTGTATCTAACAGGTTGTGTATCAACTAATCCTGCCGGTACAGCTGATTATGTCAACCCTGTATTTGCAAATGAGAATAAGGGTTTCTTCTACTGTGGATCTGGTCCATACTCCGCTGTTTTTGTTCCGAATACTGCAGTAGTATGGATATCTGAACCGGGAAATAGCAGAATATGGTACAAGGATGTTTCAAAAGCTGTGGTAAATCCGAACATATGCGATACCCTGAATGTTGACTTTGCTCCGGGACTTATGGTTGCACCACCTGCTGGTAATCTAGTTTATGTAAGTCACTACAACTCTAACGATGTTTACTCCATAGATACAGAAACGCTTAAATGGAACAAAGTTTACACCAGTTCTTCTTCAATAAAGACCATGCAGCTTTCGTCAGATGGTGGCATAATGTACCTGGGTTCACTTGGAACTCCGTGGCATATTGAGGCTGTCTCTACATCGAACTGGGGTCAGAATGCCAGTGTCACAACAGAATGGCCGGTTTTAAGAATGAAGCTTTCACCGGACAACAGCTTGCTGGCAGCTGGCAATTCCGGAAGAACTGATATTTATCTGTATAATGCAATTGATCTTTCTCCTGTTGATACACTTTTCATGCCTATGCGAACAGGAACAATGGCTTTTTCTTCCGACTCAAGAAGTCTTGTTGTTCTGGATGCAGCATCTCACCGTCCGTTCATGATCAAGGTTGATCTTGCCACTGGAAATGAAGAGTTCCGTTCGAGGCCATACAACTCTTATCTGACCAGCAGTGTGATATCTGAAACCAATACCATGATCCTTCCAAGGAATCAGGATGAGAGAGTTTCTATTCTGAATATGGACAACATGATTTTTGCCCCTTCATTACTTGTAGACAGCAGAATAGGCGCTGTCTGCAGCTCGGATAACGGAGATTACATCGTCACTGTTTCCAGAACCACTGTTCCCGGTCGCGCCACTGTTTTCGTCAAAGGAGAGTAACTTGAGGATTTCAATATTACCTGTTGTTTCTG
>JAGLDB010000009.1 GCA_023145935.1 Candidatus Sabulitectum sp.
CCGGAGGAATGTCTCATACTGGCATTATCAAGCTCTCTGGGATGCTCTCCAGGCTGGCTCCAGGTGATTTGAACCGTGTTTATTATGCATCTGACGGTGCCAGCGGAGTAGAAGCTGCTTTGCGGATTGCAATTCAGTACTGGTGGAATCTTGGCAGGGCTGAAAAGAAAAACATCATCTCTCTTGCGGGAGCCTATCACGGAGATACAATCGGAACAGTTGGGCTTGGTTTTCTGGAACGATTTCACAAGCCTCTTGAGCACGTTGTGAACAGGTCGATGCAGGCACCTGCACCCCATTGCTTCCACTGCCCCTTCTCGGATAACTGTTCGCTTCAGTGTTTCAGTGGAATGGAAGATATTCTTAGGGAAAAAGCTGAAACAACCGCTGCGGTAATAATAGAACCTGTCTGCCAGGGCGCTGCTGGCATTCGCATTTATCCTCCGGAATATGTCACCCGGCTCCGGAAGCTCTGCACTGAACTGGGTGTGCTGCTGATTCTCGACGAGATTGCCGTGGGGTTTGGCAGAACAGGTGAAATGTTTGCTTCAAATCTTGCAGGAATACAACCAGATCTTATGGTGGTTGGTAAATCTCTTACCGGTGGGTACCTGCCAATGAGTGCAGTTATCACCACCTCTGAAATATTTGATTCATTCCGCTCCACCGTTGATAAAGACAGAACTTTCTACCACGGTCACACATTCTCCGGTAATCCTCTGGCTGCTGCTGCTGCTATTGCTGCACTCGAAGTGTTTGACAAAGAGAATGTGATTGATCAGAGCAGGTTACCTGCTTCTCTGCTTGAGACAGCTTTCCGTGAATTCGGTGAAATACCCGGAGTACACAAAACGGCTACACTGGGTTGCATGAGTTCTCTTGAGATTGCTGAAGAAGCAGGAGGAAGCAGCACTGCTGCTGAAATGGCAGTGATGGCTCTTGAAATGGGGCTTATCATCAGACCGCTTGGGTCGGTGATATACCTGTGGCCACCACTTGTTACCGGAAAATCTGATATGGAGCAGATGCTTAGTATATTTGGTGTGTGTTTAAGACGCAGCCTGCATTGAATCGGAGACTGGATTGCATAAAGAAAACTATCTGGATTCCATAGACCTTTCTGGCTTGTGCCATGATGACATTAAAGATGTTGACATACCGGGGCTTGCTCTGCTTGTGCTGGATATGCAGGATTTCTTTATCTCTCCCGGGTCCCATGCTTTTGTTCCCTCTTCTCCCGCTTTGATTCCAGTTATTCAAGGTCTTGTTCACAGCTTTGAAGAGCAGGCTCTTCCTGTGATCTATACCAGACACCTGAATACTGCATCAGATGCAGATATGATGGGGCGATGGTGGAGAGATGTAATAACAGCAGAGAACCCTCTGAGTGAGATTCACAACGGGTTTGACATTTCGAATTCCCGGGTAATTGAAAAAACTCAATACGATGCGTTCTACCGCACAACTCTTGGTGATACGCTGGAGGAACTGGGAGTTACCACAGTAGTGATCACAGGCTTAATGACCAACCTCTGCTGCGAGACCACTGCAAGGTCTGCCTTTGTAAGAGGCTACAGAGTTTTTATGCCGATTGATGGTACAGCGACCATGAACAGCGAGCTGCATCGTGCTACCACTGTAAACCTGGCTCACGGTTTTGCTGATCCTGTCAGTGTTTCTGCCATACTTGCAAGTATTCGGAGTTTAAATGGACGCTGAGAATGTTATAATTATCGGTGCCGGCCCTGCAGGTCTGGCTGCGGCTAATCAGTTGAAACTGTACGGGATCGATCCGCTTGTGTATGAGTGTGACCAGCCTGGGGGATTACTTCTTAATGCGTACTCAGTGATCAACTACCCTGGAGTTCCTTATGGAATATCCGGAAGAGAACTTATCAATAAGTTTGAGCTGCCATCCATGCTCATGTTCGGTGAAGTTACTGAAGTTTACAGAGAAAACCACCTGTATGAGATTCACTCGGACTGTGGAGACGTCAGAACACTATCTGTGATCATTGCTTCCGGAACAATGCCCAAAAAAATAATCGTTCCCGGAGTAGAGGAAAACCGGGTTCACTACAATGTCAAAGATTTACATAACTGTTCCGGAAAATCCGCAGCGGTTATCGGCGGCGGCGATGCCGCTCTTGATTACGCAATGAGTCTGAGGCTGAATATGAGCTGCACTGTGAATGTCTATGCAAGAGGCGACTTCTCAAAAGTTGTCCCACACCTGCTGAGGAAAGTTGCGTTGATTCCCGGCATAACACTCTTTCCTGCAAGTCTCCCGAAAAATTCTTTTTCAGAAGAAATTATCGTTGTTGCAGCAGGAAGAACACCCAGAGTGGATTTCATTTCAACTAATCTGTTATCTTCGCCACCTGCGGACGGTTCATTTCATATGTGCGGAGACTGCAGCAACGGAATTTACCGCCAGACGGCAATCGCAGTCGGAAACGGTGTTGAGGCTGCCATGAAAGTTGCCGGGTATCTGAAAGATGTGGGGATTATTAAATGAAGGTTATTGCTTCCAGCGGCAGAGATGATCTTGCCCGTGTTTACATAGTTGAATTCGAGAACGGACTTCAGGTTGAATGCGCTGAATCATTACAGCCGCCATTACCACTGGAAAAGAAGTGGGTCATGCTGGTTTCAACCCTGTTTGGCTGCCCGGTGGGTTGCTCCATGTGTGATGCCGGAGCGGAATACCACGGCAAGCTTTCAGCCGGGCAGATAACTGATCAGATAGAGATGATGATACGAAGACGTTTTCCATCAATGAAAGTCCCATCTGCCCAGTTTAAGGTTCAATTCGCAAGGATGGGTGAACCTGCCCTTAATCCGTCGGTTATAGATGTGCTGAGAGATCTTCCTGACAGAATTGATGCCCCTGGATTCATGCCATCTATTTCCACTGTGGCTCCAAATGGAACTGATACATTTTTCAGCGATCTGCTGGAAGTTAAGAACGATCTTTACTCCGGTGGTAATTTTCAACTTCAGTTCTCTCTGCACACAACTGATCCTGTTCTGCGAAGACAGATCATTCCTGCCAGCACATGGAGCATGGAAGAGATTGCAGGTTACGGCAGTGCATTCTATTCCCCGGGAGACAGAAAAGTGACTTTAAACTTCGCCCTGGCAAAAGGCTCACCCCTTGAGCCTCAGGTGCTTCTTAAGCATTTCAATCCGGATTTTTTCCTTGTAAAGATAACACCACTCAACCCAACCTACAGAGCACAGGAAAACAACCTGACTTCACACATCGACCCTGCTTCAACTGATGTACGAAATGACCTGGTTGAAGAAATAAAGAGCGCAGGCTACGATGTGATTCTCAGCATAGGGGAACAGGAGGAGAACCGCATTGGAAGTAATTGCGGACAGTACCTGCGGGCTCATGTTGATTCGGGTAATGCTATGAAAAACGGTTATACTTATCCCATTGAAAAGCTTGTGGAATAATTAAGCAGCTCCCCTAGTATCAATAATAACGAAGGGAGAAATCATGTTTCTTATCAGTTGTCTGCTTCTCACATCCATCACCGGAGATGTTCAGAGCGAAGTTCAGAATGAAGTACACGAATGGGGTATTGTTGTTTTCGAAGAGAATTCACCGCTGATGTGCGGTGAGTCCTGGCAGGACATCAACCTGTACCCGGAATATATAAGAGCTGAAGCATGTGCGGAGGCTCCTGTTGTGTGGATCTACGGCGAACCTTTTGAGACTGCCACTTTCACAGTAACAACCGGTGAGCAGAGCATCACTCTTACCTACCCCGTTCCTGACAGAACAGCGTTGGGTTTGGCAGAATGGGACATTTCCGCTGAAGTCTCTGCTGAAATCGTGGTGGAAAACATTGAAGAAACACCAATGATACTGGAGGGCGAAGAGACTGTGGACATCTTCGACGGCCCCTTCTGGTGGGCAATGGACTCGTGGCGGGAAGTTCAATCTCTATCCCTTTATCAGGAGTACACCGGGATAACAGAAAACTTTCTTTACTATGAGTGTGCAGTGCATCCGGGGTTTACAGACAATTTCTTCCAGTGGAGCTCAAACGGCAACCCCGTTTTCCCGGGAACAGAAATTCAGGATGCTCTTTACTTCACTCCCGGTGGGGTCTTCTCTGTTACGGTGCCAACTGCTGAATTCACTCCACTTACAATACCGATGCTAAGCGGGATAAGTACAAATACAATACTGGATACATTCTCTGCATGGGGCAGATCCAACCTGGAACCTGCAGAGATAAGCTCTCTCTGGGAAACCTGGAAACCTGTTTTCACTGAAGAGGACTCTTTCTGGCTGGTCTTTCCCATACCTGAACAGTACTACAATTCAATAAGCACCATCAAACTTGAAATGCCTGAATCCCGCATTATCGTATACGACAGACTTTTTCTTGGAGCAGTCAAGCTGAATCGCTGAAGCCATCACATTAGGAGGAAGCAATGTTAAAAATAATCTCTGTACTGATACTGATCGGCGCCGGTATTGCTTCTGAAGGGGCAGAAGCCTGGAATTCTGTCCATGAGTGGGGTGTTGTTGTTTTTGAAGAAGCCAGTATCCAGAAGTGCGGAGGCGCATGGAAAGACACTGGTCTGTATCCTGATTATGTACCTGCTGAAATGGAAGCATATGCTCCTGTCGTTTGGATACATGGTGACCCTTTTGACAATGCAACCTTTGCAGTTTCCACAGGTGACCAGGGAATCACATTTTCATACCCCATTCCCGACAGAACTGATCCGGGTGTGGTGGAGTGGGATATTTCTGCCGGGCAGGACCCTTTGCAGTTCAATTTCTATGAAGGCCCATTCGGATGGGCTATAGACTACTGGAGAAATGTTCAGTCAATTCCGCTCTATCAGGAAAGCAGTGGAATTACAGAAGGTTTTCTTTACTATGAATGCACCGTGAGTTATGAGTTTACCGACAATTTCTTCAGATGGAATCAGAGTGGAAATCCGGTATTTACGGAAGCTGTAATTAGGGATGCTCTATTCTTCATGCCGTACGGGGTGATTCCGGTTACGATCCGTCAGGATAAATTCATTCCCACTGACTTTCCGCTGGGTGGAGAAATCGATCCGCAACTGGCACAGGACACATTCCACAGTTGGGCGGATTCACTATTGGAGCCTTCTGAAATCACCGCTCTCTGGGAAACCTGGAAACCTGTATTCTCTGAAAAAGGCACATCCTGGATTGTGTTCCCAATACCAGTTGAATACAACGATCAAATAAGCAATTTAAACCTGAGTTTTCCGGAAGAACGCAGTGTGGAGTATGAAAGATTTTTCCTTGGGGCAGTCGAGCTGAAGATTTAGGAGCAGTCAGTTCGCTCTGCGAGATTGACAGAACTGTGGAAAGAAACGGAGAAACAATGATCCCGATGATTGCAATGCTTGTTGACACGGCAATTTATCATGACGAAAGCACAGCAGTGAATTATGTCCATGAGTGGGGTGTTGTTGTTTTTGAAGAAAACATCGGACCCGTTATCTGTGGGAGCCCATGGGAAGGTTCCGCAATGTTCATGAATGATGATCTGTGCGCGGAAGCACCTGTGGTCTGGATCCATGGTGAACCGTTTGAAGGAACATTCAGAGTTGAAGTGGAGCCCGGTGAGACCATCACAATGGTCTATCCCGATCCGGACACACTGGAGTATGAATTTGCTGAATGGTACATCTCCAGCGTTCAGAAAATTGAAGAGATCAATGAGTACGCATATGTGTATGACGGGCCGTTCTTGTGGGCTGTAGAATCATGGAGGGATGTTCCCTCTCTATCCCTTTTCAATGAAAACTCAGGCATCACAGAGAATTTCCTTTACTACGAGTGTACAGTTCCTCCCAGCTTCGGAGATATATTCTTCCACTGGGGTCCAGAGGGAACCCCAGTTTTTGCAGGCGTACCTGTTGATGATGCCCTGGCTTTTACACCGTATGGAATAGTGCAAGTGGCTCTTCAGGGGGATGAATTCATTCCAAATGAATATCCCTTTCAAGGAATTACACTTCCTGAACATGTGGTTGACACATTCTGCCGCTGGGCAGGTTCAAAACTGAAAACTTCGGAGATCTCTGCTTTATGGAAGACCTGGCAACCTGCATTCACTGAACCGGGTCACTACTGGCTTGTGTTTCCCATCCCCGAGGAATACAACAACCTGATCAGTACAATTCGTCTTGAGACCTCTGACAACAGGGATATAGAGTACAACAGGCTGTTCCTGGGAGCTGTCAGAGTGAGCCTGCAGTAACTCGACAGTCCCTGCGCCAGCCTGACTCACTCACAAACTGCTGGAAGGGCTGTGCTTAATAAAACAGAGTGCTTTTCGCACAGCCCCTCCTTGCAGGTCGTCTTTATCTAATAACAATTATCCTCGTTGCTGCAGAAAGATTTCCGCAGGATGCCCTCACTATGTAGGTACCGCTGGCAGTATTCTGAGGTACGGTCCACATAAAACTATGGGTTCCCTCTGCAAGTTCACCGCTGTGAATCCTGGCGATTTGTCTTCCGGAAAGATCATAGACGGAAATATCAGCATACCCGGATACCATTGTATTCAGATCGAATGACATGTGCGAAAGTACCGGATTAGGCGTCACCGGGGACAGAGCCAACCCGGAAGGTATGCTCTGTGCATACTCTGATTCGTCAACACCGGTAAGATCCTCGGCGAGCCGAATCAGCCAGATCTGCTCTACACTTCCACACGATCTGGTCTTTCCCGTCAAGACATACCCTCCGTCAAGGGTCAGATCCATACCGTTGAGCTGCTCTATTTCAGTACCACCGTATATCTGGCTCCAGAGACTGTCGCCATTGGCATCTGTTCTGATTATCCAGAAATCGCCGTCAGTGTCCCCAAACGATTTGGCGTACCCGCCAAGAAGATAACCACCGTCTGGAAGCTGCTCAACACAAGTGCCATTGTCGTAATGACTTCCACCGTAAGTTTGAGACCAGAGAAGATTACCGGAGGCATCTGTCTTCAACATGTAGTAATCGGTATTCCCCGAACCGGATGACATGGTGTACCCGTTTGTGATGAAACCACCATCCGTCGTGCACTGCACTTCCAAAATGGAATCCCAGCCACCTCCGCCGTAAGTTTTGTTCCAGATCATGTCCCCGGCAGCATCAACCCGAATCAGCCAGGCATCCCAGCTACCTGCACCGTACGACTTTGTTCTGCCTCCAATAATAAACCCGCCGCCCGGGACTGCGGCCACAGACCAGGCCAGATCATCACCTGTTCCCCCATAGGTTTTTGTCCAGAGAGTATCACCATTGGAATCGGTTCTGATCAGATAAAAGTCCTTATCACCTGCACCGTAGGAATTTGTATATCCGGCTATCATGTATCCCTGATCCTCTGTTATCACCACCGTTTCTCCCTCATCTCTCAGGGAGCCTCCATAGGTTCTGGTCCAGAGAGTATCTCCGTTGCAATCAGTCCGGAGCAGATAAACATCCAGGTCGTCACTGGCACCCACACCACAACTGCCGGTAATGATAAAGCCACCATCCGCAGTTATCTGAATAGAGTACCCTCTATCACTTTTAGCACCGCCATATGTTTTGTGCCAGAGCTGATCCCCGACACTGTCTACCTTTACCAGGTAGACCTGATGGTAGGGAGAGGTGTAAGAATTCGACATACCCGTCATGACAAAACCGCCATCTGCAGTGGATCGAATATCACAGGCATAATCATGCAGCCAGCTACCGTAATCGTTGGTCCAGAGAGTGTCCGGTGGTTGACCGTACGCAAGCCCGGAAACAAAAAGCATTGTAACAATCCAGAAACTTATTCCGATTCTAGTCATCTTTCAAACCCCTTTCATACCCGGCAACAGAACTTGTAGAAATTGTACGTGTGCCGAAAGCAACGGCGTCACGGAGAAGACCACATACTCCGGGCATCTGCTATTTGTTGTTGACTCAACTTCTTTTCCTTATTCAGTTTTTACTGAATTAGAATAGTTAACAGACCAGCCCGTGTCAAGTAGCCGATAACTCTCAGAATGAATGTTCTTTCTACAGATTCTTAGAGTTAAAACACTCCAGTCTTTACCGGGTTTGTTGAGAAAGTTTTAAAAGACCATCAGATCGATCCGGTGATAACCTTTTCAAAGTAATCAAGGCATCGTTTCACATAGGCTCTTTTCTCTCTGTAAGAGTGTGGAAAAAAGCTGCGTTTGAAACCGTATGCCACCAGATTCTTCAGCTGTGCCGTGGAAAGATCAAATGCACTTACCGCCTTGAAAAGCTCATCTGTAACAGTTGTGTTGGATACCGTTCTGTTGTCCGTACAGATCGTGCATGAGAGTCTGTTGTCCATCATCTTTTTGAATGGATGATCTTGCAGACGATGCAGCTCAGGGGTAGTCTGCATATTGGAAGTCAGGCATACCTCTATGGTCACTCTCCGATCTGCTATAAATCTCACCAGATCATCAATGTATCTCTGTCTGTCTGCGATAGAGGGGTCACTGATCAACTCTGTATTGAACATTGATGTACCGTGACCTATCCTGTCTGCACCTAACTCTGTAATAGCCTGAAAAATGCTTTCAGGGCCGTAAGCCTCGCCAGCATGAACAGTTTTGCTGATGAAGTTCCTGTGAGCAAGCATATAGGCGTCCCGATGATGAATCGGAGGATACCCTTTCTCCCGACCTGCAATATCAATTGCCACCACAGGAATTCCTTTTTCACGCCTGGCTTTAACAATGGCTCCGGCCAGTTCGTACGATGCCAAACCGAAAATTCTGTCCTTGCTGGAATTGGCATGAGCAGAACAGATTTCCCGGAAATACTGTGATGATCCCTTTGTGAAGAAGCGCATGGCGCAGGCGATAATTCCGTAATCAAAAGGGGGTTCTTCCCCGGAAACTATTTCTTCACGACTGTTGAATTCCCGCCTGGCTCTGGACAGCCCGTTATTCACAGCCTCAAGCACATCCGGTAATGTCATCTCTCCGCCGGCATACCGCTGTGGAGCAAACCTGGCCTCCAGATATCTTACTCCCTCATTCTGATTATCAACTGCCAGCTCATAGGCAATGCGGGCAAGGTTATCCTTCTTCTGCATAACAGCACCCGGGTAAACAAAACACTTCAGGTAATCCTCGAGGCTGCTGTATGTTTCCTTGAAAACAGTTGCCTTCAAGCCCTGAACAGTGTATGAGGGAAGCTCTACTCCGTCCTTCTTCGCCAGGTCTATCAAAGTCTCAAGACGTATCGAACCCCCAAGATGTACATGAAGGTCGGTCTTAGGCAATTTTGCGATAAGCTCCCGGGTAATTTTCATTTATTCATGTCCTGTTCTATCCATTAAACCGTGTCACATATTCCTGAGCAATTCCTCTGCCTCCTCATGCAATCCCTCTTTTGTCCATGGATCAACTGGAGAGAAGATCAGAGGGTGACTGAGGAACTCTGTCAAATACTCCCCAGCGGAATCAGTATTACCCAGTTCCATATTTGCAATACCCATATAGTAATACGCTACATAAAATGAGGGGCTGTACTCAAGCGTGGTATTAAGGTCCTCAAGAGCGAGCTCGTAATCTCCCAAAGCTACAAGGCAGATTCCTCTTCCAATGACTATCCATGGAAGCACAGCAGGGTCTGTTTCTCTCTCTATAGCAGCCCCGAAACTTTCCATTGCTGCAGCCGGGCTATTCATTTCGTAAAGGATGAAACCGCGCATGGAATGACCCTGTGGATTCTCCGGATCCATAATTATTGCACAGTCAACAGCTTCAAGAGCCAATTCGTAATTACCCAGCCCGTAATGAGCTCTGGAATAATCCCGGAAAGACATTGCATTAAACGAGTCCTGTTCCATAGACCGTTGAAGATAAACCAGGCTTTCAGCATATCTTTCCGCCTGCTTCAGTTGAGCACCAAGTTGAGCATTAAGTGCGGGGTTATCAGGTTCAAGTTCAAAAGCATGAAACAGGTCATTAACAGCATCGTTCAGTAAACCTGCCGCGTCATATGATGCGGCTCTGGATCTGAGAAGAAAAACATCATCCGGAAAAATTGCCAGTGCACTTGAGTATATCTGTATTGCTTCATGATCAAAACCAAATGTCTGCTTCATATCTCCGTGAACACAGAAAGCAACGTATAGTTGCTCTGTTGGAGCATCCTCCGTGTAGAGCAATGCCTGACCCAGGAACTCATCAGCCTCCTCAAGTCTGTCCATTTTGAGCATCCAGTCTGCCAGAATAAGATTAGCGTAAAATCTGAATCGATCTGGAGCCGCAGAACCCAAAGTCATTTCAAAAGCTGTCAGACTGTTTTCCCCTTCAAAAAACATATCCATCCGGGAATAATCATCGGGACAATCTGTAGAGACAACAGATGTTACCGCAACAGATATCAGATCTCCCTCATCAAGGCAGGAACCCAGAAGAACAATATCACCGCCTTCCGCTCGAGCTGATTCAACTGCCTGGATAAATCCGTTCCCGCCATACGGTACAGGGTTACTCAATATGTCCACATCAATGTAACCGGTTCTTCGGAATTCCTGCTCAAGCCAACTCCTGACAATATTCGCAGCTGGTAAGGAAAGCTGATCCGGGTCATTGAATTCGGAAACAAGAACAGAGACATTATTTTCTGGAATTTCACCATACGCTGAGGAGCATACTAATGCCAGCATAACTGGCATCACTAAAACTCTGAAATCCTTTATGAATGCAAGTCCAGTCATTTGCTTATCTCCATCCCTGGCTCAGTAAAGAAATTTAAAAGAATCAAAACCTGTCTCAATTGAACATCTGTTAGAGTGATTCTGAAACAACCTTCTCAAAGTAATCCATACACTGTCTCACATAAGCTCTTTTCTCTCTGTATGCCCGGGGGAAAAAACTTCTCTTGAAGCCATACACCATAAGAGTTTTCACATCATTCAATGAAAGCTCAAAAGCCTCTACAGCCTTGAACACCTCATCAGTCACTGTGGTATGAGACACTGTTCTGTTATCAGTGCAGATGGAACATGACAGCTTGTTTTCCAGCATCTTTCTGAAAGGATGATCTTCCAGTCTGGTCAGATCCGGGTCAGTCTGCATATTTGAGGTAAGACAAACCTCGATTGTTATTCTTCTATTCGCAATGAATTGCACAAGATCATTTACATACCTTTTTCTGTCCAGAATGGATACATCACTGATGGTCTCCGGCTTGAACAGTGATGTTCCATGGCCAATCCTGCCTGCTCCAAGCTCCGTGATGGCCTGAAAGATGCTTTCAGGGCCATAGGCTTCACCTGCATGTACTGTTTTGTTCAGGAAATTCCTCTGAGCCAGCATGTACGCTTCCCTGTGGTGAATTGGAGGGTTCCCCTTTTCCGGACCGGCAAGGTCAACGGCAACAACAGGCAGCCCCATTTCTCTTCTGGCTTGAACAGCTGCCCCGACCATTTCAAGTGAGGCCAGTCCGAAGATCTTATCTTTTCCAGAATATGAATGCACTGAAATGATGTCGCTGAAATAGTCTGAAAAATGTCTGTTGAAGTAGCGCATAGCGCAGGTGATTATTCCATATTCAAATGGAGGTTCAGAGCCTGAAGAAACTGCTTCACGACTGTTGAACTCCTGCTTTGCCCTGAAAAGACCGTTATTGACAGCTTCTATTGTATCTGAAAGGGTCATTTTCCCGCCTGCATGAAGCTGAGGAGCATATCTCACCTCAATGTATCTGACGCCCTCATTCTGATTATCAAGAGCCAGTTCGTAAGCGATACGCTCAATATTTTCCTTTGTACGCATCACCGCACAGGCATAGCCAAACCCTTTCAGGTAATCGTCAAGATCCTTGTAGTTTTCCTTGAATACAGTTTCCTTCAAACCCTCCACGGTGTAGGACGGCAACTCAACGCCAGCCTCTTTTGCAAGTTCGATCAGAGTTTGAATCCGTATAGATCCGTCCAGATGAAGATGCAGGTCGGTCTTTGGAAGCTTTTCGATAAGCTCGCGAGTAATTTTCATGTTTCCCCCTTTTTGTATAACTAATGATACAAAACTGACGGGCTGAAACAAAGACAGCGGGATGGAGAATCCGGTGGGACTGTGCCCACCGGATTAAATATGTCTATTCGGGAATCTGGTCAGCTTCCACGTATTTTGCAAGCAGATCGCCGGAAGGTACAAGGAGGTAGGTCTCCCTCTCAAGTTTGATCTCTGTTCCGCTGTACTCTTTGTAGATAACCCTGTCACCAAGTGCTATCTCATCCGAAGCATCAGCTGCTTTTGCCACGATGATGCCCTCGGCTGGTCTTTTCTTTGCTGAATCTGGAATAACAATCCCGCCACTTGTTACATCTGCAACCTCAACAGCTTCCAGCATTACAAAATCCTGCAATGGCTGTATCTTTATGTCTTTCACGGTCTCACTCTCCATTCCTGGGCTTCAAACCCAGATATTCATCTATTTTTGCTTTATCAAAACCCACTATGTAACGACCGCCAATACTGAGCTGGGGAACCCCTACCTGTCCGGTTCTAGCCTGAAGCGCAGCTGCCCCGGAAGGATCACGGGACACATTTACCTCCCTGAAGGGAACCCGGCTCTTCCGCAGATATGTTTTCACTCTGGTACACCATGGACAGGAATCGCCGACCCACACCGTGACAGAAGGAAAACCGGGCTTCTTCTCCCCTGCAGCGTTAAACGCTGTTTCGTGGCTTTGAAAAGCATTGTAGTAAAAATCCTCGTCCTGTTTACCCACTATTTTCTGAATCACTTTCCCATTTGCTATCGAAATCACAGTTGGAACACTTGATACACCATAGCGTTTGTGAATTCCCTTTAATTCACCGACATCCACAAACAATACCGTCTGAGCTTTGTTGTCTGCAGCAAATTTTCTGAAAGCTTCTTCAGTCTCCCTGGAAGCAGATGAAAACTCTCCAAAAAAACCTGCAATAACCGTCTCTTCCTCTTTTTTCAGAATACTGTCAAACTCAGCTATCTCCTCAATTACTACCAGACTCATTTTTCACTCCCCTGCGATGCTTCGCTTAACGCTTTCAACACCGCTGCCACAGCTTCAGGTTTCCGAAGATCATACCTCCGACAACGCCATTCAGTTTCACATTCAATCAGACCTGCCTCACGAAGTACCGCCAGATGCTTCGACAACAGCGAAGCCTCTACTGCAAGCGTATCCATAAGCTCGGAAACAATACAAGAACCCATGATTAACTCTTGAAGTATTTGAATACGAAGAGTATGACTCATTGCTCTGGACAGATCCGCTATAGAGGAATCCTGCTTGCTGCTTTTTGTCATTTGACATTTCCTTCAATTGAGTTGTTCGTATAATAAGGAACATTCAGGGATTGTCAATCTTCAAACTTCCTGACACAAAAACAGCCACTAAGCCAGAAAAGTCTTAACCAAAAAACAGGAGCCGTTAACGAAAACGACTCCCGATTACAGATAAATGATTGTCGGTCAACCCGCAGGTCAGGCTCGGTTGTTTTTTATTACGCGAGCAGCGGAACAAGCAACAACATTAATTGATCAGATTTGAACTAGTCAACTCCCATGTGGATGTGTAAAAGACATTTGCGTCTTCCTGATGAAATACCCTCTTTACCAGACCAAGATCAGGTTCGTAGTAGCAATCATCGCAGGTTAGCAATGTCTGACCCCAGGTAGACTGCACCAATGCACAACCCTCAGCAGTACCGAATGGCAGGCTCAAAGTTGTGTCTACTGTCATAACTGTGTACAAAGCATTCTCTACATCGTACCAGGTTTTACCCAATACAAGTGGTAGGTCAAGCAAGAGCCAGCTGGTAGTATCGGAAAGAGAATAGTAGTAGGAAACTGCCGAATCGGATACCCTGTAATATTCTGTAATCTCTTTGAAAATGGTATCAACAGGCACCGACTGGAAATATCTTACTATGGAATCAGTTACTGTAACCGATAGCAGCTCAAAACCCTGGTCATGGTTTACAACACCATTAGCGAGCCACATGTGTGTACCTGATCTGGTAGAATCAGAAGGATTACCAATTTCACCGAAAGAGTAACTGTAATCAAAAGCCCAGAAATCTCCAGCGGTCATGGGGAAAAAATCTGGACTACCTGCAGACGGCCCGGTTGTATCACTTCCACAAGAAAAAATGAACAGCGAAGCGAAAAGAAATACCAACGAGTATACACGCATGAAAACTCCTTAAACGAACACATCAAGTTTATCAGACACTAATTACCCACATCCCTCACTAACAGTAAATTACATCAATTAATCACTCCATGGAATCATATCATTATAGCCAACAGGAGTCAATGGAATGGAATTCTAAAAAAGAATTGAACAGCCCACAGTTGTATACTTCAAAGATTTGTTGTATTTTCGGCGTACATAGACGAAACGATTGTTCCGGGTGTTGAATGAGAACTCGGAATATATTATTTTATAAAGCTTTTAGCAGCATTATTCACCCTGCTGGTGCGTAATGGCATAGTACATGGTACAACTACAGAAGGGTTCTAATGAAAATACCGAGTTTAAAAATCGGTGACCTTACCATTCGGATTCCAATAATTCAAGGCGGTATGGGTGTTTCCGTGTCAAAGGCATCACTTGCTTCTGCGGTTTCACTGGCCGGTGGACTTGGTGTTATCGCAAGTGTGGGTCTGGGAGAAGAGCTTGATAATTCTATTCCCTACCTGCAACGATCCCGCCAGGCTCTTTCAGCAGAGATTCGCAAAGTAAAGCAACAGGGACTGGCTGTTGGAGTGAATGTAATGGTTGCGCTCACTAATTTCGGAGACATGGTAAAGACCTGTGCAGAAGAAGGCGTTGATGTTCTATTCGCCGGAGCCGGACTGCCTCTCAGGCTGCCGGAATATGCCGAAGGTTCTTCCATGAAGCTGGTCCCAATTATTTCATCAGGTCGTGCTGCGGATGTTATTTGCAGATCATGGTCCAGGAAGCATTCCAGATACCCGGACGCTATTGTAGTTGAAGGACCAATGGCAGGAGGCCACTTGGGTTTCAAGTTGCAGGAACTTCTTGATAACACCGCAACTGACCTGGACACCCTCGTTGCTGAAACTCTGATAGTTGCAGAAAAGTACGGAAAATTAGCCGGGCGAAAGATTCCTGTCATTGCAGCAGGCGGGGTTTATACCGGTGCTGATTTAGCCAGATTTCTTAACATGGGCGCCAGCGGTATTCAAATGGGAACACGTTTTGTAGCAACTAACGAATGTGATGTATCTGATGAATACAAACAGTCTTATATTGATGCCACTGAGGATGATGTCTCTGTTATTCTTTCACCTGTAGGGCTTCCTGCTCGAGTGATTAATACACCGTTTGTAGAGAAATGCCTCAGTGAGAAACAGGAATTCAAATGTCTATACAAATGCCTTATTACTTGTAACGCCGACAAAGCAAACTACTGTATCGCTCTTGCTCTTCTGGATTCCGCAAGGGGTCAGTTGGATACAGGATTCCCCATGTGCGGTGAGAATGTCACAAGGATAGACAAAATCATTAGTGTCCAGGAGCTTATCCATGAGCTGACAACAGAGGCAGAACCTCTTCTCTCTTAACTAAGACTTTTTCATACAGAGGTTTCCCGGGCAACGGTAATTTCAACAGAAATGTGGCTGTGTACCCTTTAAGCAGCAGTAGTATCAAACCTTCATCTTGTTGCGCTGCATAATATTCTAGAATGGCAATTATCTGGATAAGTAAATACCATATCATTTGATGAATCCCCTTGACTTTTCCTACCATATTGGTATGTATTTCTTCTAACCGAAGGAGATTCTATATGAGAAAAAGTGTATCACTGGCTTTACTGGTCCTGGCCAACTTGTCCATTGCTTCAGTGGTGATCGGTTCACCGGATCTGGCCAGTATGGACCCTTTCTGCACGTCTTGAGGATCTATGAATTGCTATCAGGTGATAGCGCTTTCCACAGAGATGTCAGGTGCAATGACCATTGGACAGATAGGCTGGCAGCGGGGTGGTTCCGCTGGTTCTTCAACCGGATACTACAACAACTTCAAGCTGTACATGGGTGTAGCTGCAGGCTCTGAACTCACAGACACTTATGAAGCGAACTATACCCCGGGAACCAGAACAGCGGTCTATGCAACCTCCTCTCAGACTATGCATGCGGAAGCTGATGGATGGATGACAATAACTCTGGATAAACCTTATGTATATGACGGCATCGGAAACATCATCCTTGAGCTGGAATGGACAGGCGGGTCCAATATGTTCTACACCTACATGTGGGAGATAGGGGCCAATCGTGGACTCATGAACAAAACAAGTATGGGAAGCCCAACTGGAATACTGTCAACCAAAATGTCCGAATTGATGTTCGAGACGGCATATTCACTGGAAGCCTCGATATTTGCCGCTATAAAGTCACTCTTCTACCACTGATTTACTGAAAATACAGCAAAATGAAGGGGCAGGAAATCCCGCCCCTTCTGATCTAATTCAGATATCGATTACACTCTGATCTACTTAGCTTTGTGCATATTCATCTGGTTACCTGCAGTAGCCGCAGCGATCTGTTCACCCATTCCCATCTTCGTCGGGTAGACGATCACCATGGAACCCTCTTCCTTGGAAATATCCAGAAGAGCCTGGATCTGCCGGAGTTCCATGGCGTTCGGTTGATCTGAAAGCATTCTGGAAGCCTCTGCAAGAGACTCGGCAACAGTAAGCTCTGCCTTGGCCTGGATGACCTTGGCTTTTGCGGACCTTTCGGCTCTGGCAATGACCGCAAGTTCCTCAACCAGCGACTGAGGAGTTCCAACATCTGTTATGCGTACAGCGCGCACATTCACTCCGTAATCCGATGCAGCTCTGTCAATGATGGCTTTGAGCTCATTGGCAATACGATCAGTATCACTGAGAAGCGGCCTCAAGTCGTTTGCTCCAATTGTGCTTTTAAGAGCCTCCATGGAAACCCACTCTGTTGTTTTCCAGTAATTCTGAACATCAATAACGGCTTTTTCAGGATTCTCTACTTCCAGCTCAACAGCAGCAGTAACATCAATAGGGATGTTGTCTTTTGTAAGAGTCTTGGTTGCTTTTACTTCGTAGGTAGTGATCCTGATATCAACAATTCTGGCAACGGAGTAAATGAATGGAGGAATAAGAAAAAACCCGGGTCCCCGGGCTCCGACAGATTTACCAAGCCGAAGAAGAACCATTCTCTGCCACTGTGGCAGCACATGAACCATCTTTGCCAGGAGATTGGCAACCCAGAAAATAGCAATTGTAAATATAACAACCCAGACAATTGATCCATCCACCCCGTGACGGGCGCGACTTAACAATGGCCAGACGATCAACAGCCACAAAGGAACAAGTATTACCAGACGAATAAAGCCCCTTATGAAATTCTGTACCGGATTCCTTTTTACCATAGCAGACCCTCCTTTTAAGCGTTGTACATTACACAGCTATTCATACATCAATGTTCATCGATACCACAAGGATATTTTATCGGATAAAAACCA
The DNA here is from genome assembly GCA_023145935.1 of Candidatus Sabulitectum sp. The sequence goes on from JAGLDB010000009.1 coordinate 17,553, forward strand.
TTCCGGCACTTCTACGCTGATTCCCGGAAGAAACTGCAGTGCAGAAATACGCGCCGGGGGGAACCACCTCACCAGTCATGGTACAACAATCCCAGTAACAGGTCACCTCAGCGTCTGAAGCAATCTCAACCGTCCACTGTCTAAGCAATCTTCCAGTAAGATCATGGATTGAAATATGCACAGACCCCGAATGCATATCGTCCAGTTTGATGACAAACCCATTAGAGGAAGGATTGGGGTAGACGGTCAGAGTTGAACCCGAGTCAACTTTCCGAGTCTCTATCTGTTGCAAATCGGTCAGTCGTTGAACCCCGCCTCCGTAAGTGGATACGATCAGTGCCGAACCGCACAAAGCCATGGGGGAATTGCCATACACATTATCCACAGGAAGATCACCGGTGATCTCTTCCCAGGTATCGCCATAATCAAAAGTTCGCCAGACTCCCCCGTGCAGTGAAAATGTGGTGTCTGCCTCTGCACCGCTCAACCCGGCATAAAGAACACTGTCTACGAAAAGAAGATCAGCGACATTCACCGGTTTGCTCCAGTTGCCTGATATATCCTCCTGTGATGTTTCAGTAATACGGAAAAGCTCACCGGTTTCCGCTCCGGTATACAGATCGCCATCGTGCCATTCCAGTGACACAAGATTGTAAGATGAAAGCCCCGCAAAACCCCATGACAGCCCCTGATCAATGCTCATGTACAACCCCTGGTCGGTGGCAGCAAAGAAGACATCAGATTGGGTAACTTGAAGCAGGTGTGTACACAACAGCGGAAGTACCAGTTCAAAACTTCCTCCACCATCGGCACTTCGATAAACACCAGCAGTGAACTGCTCAATATCCCATTCTGAAAGTAGAAGAACCGACGTGTCATCATCATCCACAGCAAGGTCGAAGACTATTTTGTCTCCCTCTCTGATGGAATTGTATGTGATAAATCCGTCATCTGATCTGTAGGCACCATTGCGAAAGGTTCCGCAATACATGGTATCTGAACTGCCCGGGCTGAAATGCACAAAAAGACAGTGAGCATTAGGGCCTGTTCTTGACCATGTCTGGCCTGCGTCATCGGTTACCGAAAGTCCCTGCATGTTCAGGGAAGAATGGTAGCTTCCAAGATTTGCAGCAAAAATACGGTCAGAATTATCGGGGTCAACAGCAAGACCGCAAAGAAAACACGACCGTGGAAATGAAAACAGTTCGGACCATGTCTCAGCACCATTATACGATACATAGATCGGACTGTTAGCAAATGCTCCGCAGTACAATAAGTCATCCGTAGCTGTAATCCCCATTATCATCAGGTCATCTGGAAGGGGTAATGAGGTTACATCAACCCACTCTCCTGTTGAAGATGTGTACTTAACAAAGCCGGGAAAAGCGCATGAGTAAATCTCAATATCGGGAGAAACTCGGGCTATGGACACATCTGCGGTGTAAAAAGACGAATAGCTCAGTTCAAAACTTACCCCATGATCAAAACTCAGATATGTGCCATAGGGGTTCACTGCAGCAACCGCAACATTGTCCATACAATCCACCTGCCACACATTCCCGTCTGCGGGTATGGTTGAAATCTGCGTCCAGGTTACACCATCAGATGACCGATGCAACCCCTGACCCTCAACCCCTGCCAGAAGTGTTCCATCACCGGTTCGGGAAAGACAGGGAGTTGCGGTCCCCTGCAAACCGCTTGGGATCCATGTCTGACCTCCATCAACAGAGCTGTAGATACCGTCACCGGACTTAGGCGGATCTCCGAATCTGTCCAATCCGGTACTTATGTAGAGGGAGTCACCATCAAATGATGCGATAACCAGGCTTGAAACCATTCTTGATGCCTGTGTTACAAGTCCATTCGTTATCTGCACCCAGCTCTCGCCACCATTTTCGGATTTTAGAAGACCATACCTGCCGTATGGATCACATATGTAGATAACTTCAGGATCAGACGGGCTAAGCGTGATCTGCCACGCTGTCATGTCCGGCCAGCTACCTGTAAGCAGAGACCAGGAATCGCCTCCATTAACCGTCTTCCATAAACCACCGGAGTCATCACTGCCTGCATATATGATCTGAGAGTTGTCCGGGTGAACTGCAAAATCCTTGAAATAGCCTCCCTGGGGACCTATCTGCTCCCATTGCCAGGAAAAAGACAGCCCCGGCAGAAGAAGAAGAACAGGAAGCCATGATCTGCGCAATAGAGAAATCAACTGATCTTTCATGATAAGCACCTCCCTGAATTGACTCCAATATTGGAGAGAAATGTAATTAAGTCAATCCATTTAGTAGAACTCCACATCGATCATACTTCGCCCCTGCTACTTGCACGGAAGGTGCCAATTCGGTATCATGCTCCGGTGTTTTAACTGAAAATAAGGAGGAAGAATGAAGAAAGTATCAGGTTTTCTTGTGTTGCTGGTTCTTATGGTTTTCTCCGGCATTGCTGTTGCAGGCGACCCGTTCATCGAGGATATCATGGGTAATGGGGTTTTAATAACTGTCAGCATCCTGTTCAATCTTGCAGTTATGGCTTTCTTAGTAATGGCGCAGTGGAAGCTTTTTGTAAAAGCGGGAGAAGAAGGATGGATAGCCCTGATCCCAATATACAACGCAGTTGTTATGATGAAAATAGCTGGAAAACCAGGGTGGTGGGTTCTTTTGCTGTTCGTACCTTTTGCCAATATTGTGGTTGCTATTTTGATGAATATCGGTCTTGCACGAAACTTCGGACGCAGTGATGGATTCGCAATCGGGCTTATCTTCTTCCCTTACATTTTCCTTGCTGTTCTAGGCTTTGGTGAATCAAAGTACTCACCGATAGCTGTAGCTATATAGTTTTTACAGGGCAGGCGGTAGCTTCACAACTACCGCCTGCAGCTTTTAAAGGTTATTGATTCTCCGCGTACTCTCTGCTGTCAGGTTAGTAACTGCCTGTTTGAACAGTGGATGACATAAGTAAGGTCAGTTTCTAGAAAGTTCCGGTTATTGTTATTCCTTCCCCTTCCCTGAATACTCAGGGGAGGGGACTTTTTTATCGCTGAATATGTACTCTCTTCTGAGAGGGATCTCTTCAAGCAGCTCTACCTCCAACTCCCGTGAGGTAAGCACTTCATCTCCGGGAAACATCACCGATTCAGGATCTTCTTTTGTATCAGTTTCAGGATCACTCAGAATAACCCTGTAAAGATAGCCGTTTCTAGTTCCGTCCTGTTTCAGAGTAATAGTTCTCAAGCCGGATTCATCTCTTTCCTCAACTTCAATGTGCAGGTGGTCCGGCTTGTGCGAGAATGCCATTGCAAGAATTCTGTTCCCGGTTATTGTTGACCCCGGGCGGATGCTTGACAGTATTTCCGGGCTGCCATGAAACCATTCACCGTTCTTCGTGCATTGAGACATCCGGGGAGGTTCTTTACTCCGCGCCATGACTGTTAACAGCTTTCCTTTTCTTTACAACTCCGGTGTAGAGATAAACTCCAAGAAGAAGAAATACAACAAGACCTGCTGTCATGCTTCCCTCAAAAAGACCACCGATTTTGATGCCTTCACCAAGTTTGAAGTAGGTTAGAATGGCCACGATCAGGCCTACCAGAGCCCCTCCTGCAACCATACCCGAACTCATGAGCATTCCCTTCTCCATAACGCCTTTGTGCCGCTTAGAGCCTTTGGGGAATTTTCTCTGTACAAGCCCTCTGATTGCTCCGCCCATGAAAACCGCAAGATTCAAGTGGACCGGCAGGTAGATCCCCACACCGAACGCCAGAACCGGAAGACCGATAAGCCTTGCTCCCAGCCCGAGAGCAGCTCCAATAAAGATCAGAGTCCAGGGGAGGTTGCCATTGAATATTCCTCTAACCACCATGGACATCAGGGTTGCCTGGGGAGCAGGCAGTTCAGCGGAACCAAAACCATAAGTGGTATCTAGAATGTTTAACAGAAAACCAATCACAAGGGCTGTAACCAGGGTTCCTATGATCTCGCCAAGCTGCTGATATTTCGGGGTCGCACCAAGCAGGAAGCCGGTCTTCAGATCCTGTGACATATCTCCTGCTGCTGCAAGGGCGATGCATACAATAGCGCCAGCTCCAAGACTGGCCATTATGCCGGCGGTTCCGGTTATTCCAGCCATTCTTACAATTAGAGCTGTAAGCAGCAGGGTAGCAATTGTCATTCCGGAAACCGGATTGTTCGAGCTGCCAACCAGGCCAACAATTCGGCTTGAAACAGTTACAAAAAAGAAACTGAATACAACAACCGACACAGCAGCAAGGATTCTTCCGATCATGCTGTCAATTGGTAGTATGAACAGCATTGCAATGGCAATCAACAGTGAACCGATCACCACCACAGCCCCGGGCAGATCCTGTTGAGTGCGAATATCTATTCCCACCTTTTTCAGGCTGAAAGTTTCCAGAACTCTTTTGAAGCTTCGGAAGATGGTGGGAAGAGCTTCGATAAAACTTATAATGCCCCCGAAAGCAACTGCTCCGGCACCTATGTATCTGATATAGTTGTTCCACAGATCCCATGGACCCATTTCCGATATCGGCATCTCTGAGGGAAAGATCGCAGAGGATTCAGCGCCAAAAAATTTGATCAGCGGAATGATGCAGAGCCACGAAATAATACTGCCGGTAAGCATGGCACTGGATATCCTCATTCCAATAATAAAACCAACCCCCATAAGGGACGGTAGAATATCTACTCCAAGCATGGCACCTGAGAATCCGCTTATTGCAGACTCAACACTTTCAGGAAAGAGTTTAAGGCCGTTCTGGGCAAAACGATACAGCCCTGCAACTCCCATTGCTGTAAAGAGAGTTCTGGCGGAACCTCCACCCACCTCTCCTGCTACAAGTACCTCGGCACAGGCAGTTCCCTCGGGAAAGGGAAGTTTTCCGTGTTCCTCTACCATCACAGCCCGCCTGAGAGG
>JAGLDB010000090.1 GCA_023145935.1 Candidatus Sabulitectum sp.
ACAGTAAGCTGTTCCATAACAAAAAGAGATTCGTCGTACTGTTCCATTATGAAGTTGGCGTGACCGATCATGGCAAGTACCTGGTAGGTATTACCCATCTGTGCTCTGCACTCTTCCAGGGCGGCAACTCCCTCATCAAATCTTTCCATCTCGATGAAAGTGAAACCTCTTGTAAGAAGAACGCCTGCTTTCATGTCAGCAGCATCTTCCGGATCGATCCAGCCCTCTTCCACACCGGCATCAATAGCAACAAGAGCATCATCGTATATTGAGAGTGCTGCATCATACTGTTCAGAGAGAATGTAGAACTCTGCGAGACCGGTCATAAGATCAGCACTGGAAGGATCGATCTCAAGCCCTCTTGTGTAGGCAACAACAGCCTCAGCCATGTAATCTGCTGCAACTGCTTCGTCTTCGCTGTTCATGTAGAGGTTCTTAAGGATAGCACCGGTGTTGTAGGTTGAAAGAACAACACTGTGTACCATGTTGTCCAGCTCTGTGTTAAGCTGCTCCACCCATGCCGGATCAGTAGATTCGTCAATACTTCCTCTGATCACATCCATCTGTGCAACTGCAAGATCGATCGATCTTTCAAACCTTGCTATTGCCTCTTCGTAATTGTGTTCATTAAGAGCGATATCACCCAGCATCTGATCGAACTCAGGACGCTCAGGAACGATAGCTCCACCGGTTTCGAGCATACTGATGGCATCTTCAATTCGTCCTTCAGAAACATAACCTGCGGCAGTGTTGTAGAATGCAGGCCAGTAAGTTGTCATATTCTCTGCCATAAGAGGATCAAGTTCGTAAGCCTGCACGAAAGAAACAGCGGCTTCGTCCCATACACGCATCATGATGTATGCTCTTGCCTTCCAGTACCATACATCAGGGTTGGAACCCTCACCATTAGCAATCACGCTGTCAGCAAGATGGATAGCTTCAAGGAATTCACTGTTCTGTATGTGAACCTTGATACCGGTAACTGCAGGAGATGAACAGCCGGCAATTATCAGAAGCCCGGCTACCGCTATAACCAAAAGTTTTGCGAGATTCAAATCAATCCTCCATTCGGACAATATTAAAAATTAACAACAGAAAGCCCTAAGAAACAACATATAGAAAATGTGCCTCAAGACGCTTCATGAAGAAATCTGCTTCATGAAGGTAACAAAGTCAACTCTTATGCCCCTTGACTGCAAGCAGTGTTCCTTGCAGAGTAAGCAGTTACAAGGGGGTAAACACTGAATTGTTTTCTAGTTCCATTTCTGCTGCTTAGAGGAATTGTCTCTCTTCTTCCTTTTCAGGGAGAGGGCATACTACATGAATCCGGGGAAAGGCTTGCTCTTGTGAGCAAAGAACAGCAGATCATCGTCTTTCTTGAAGGTGGCCGTGAAGTTAACCTGGCACTTGTATCCACAGGCAGGTCTTCAAGATATGCTACTCCCAGCGGTGATTTTGAGGTTCTTTATAAAAGGTGGAGCCCTGTATCAAGCATCTACAGAGTTCACATGCCCTACTGGCAATGCATAGTGGATTCCGGGGTAATTGGTCTTCATCAGGCTTCCCCGTCTGTGGAACACAGACTGGGTGAACCTCTTTCACACGGATGTGTCCGGCTGGGTTTCTTCACAGCCAGGTGGGCATACTTCTGGCTTCCTGTTGGTGCAAAGGTCATAATCAGGTAAGGCTCAAGGATACAATTCGCTGATATTCTATCAATGTTCGTGGGGAATACCATTGATATGCAGAGTCAGATGCTCCTTGTCATCCAGTTCATCCAGCCACCCGTAGTTTGCATCACTTTTGTTGTCAAGATCTTTTATGTAGGGCTTTATATCCAGCAGAGGCGTTCCATTAAAAACATCTATTCCTGAGATGAAGATAATGTTTTCCCTTATTTCTTTTATGCGAACTACGCTCAAGCCTATTGGATTGGGTCTGGAAGGTGATCGACTGGAAAAAAGACCAACCTTTTTCCCCTTTGCCCAGGGGGGAGCAACCACCATTTCAGCCCCGCCCTGTGCTTTATGGGCAAAAAACAAAACATAAGCATAGCTAAATTTCCACAGATCACTCAAACCGTCAATATATTCACGATTGATCATAATAGAGAAACTATCCCCCGGGGTATCAACAGGCTGATAGGGAGCGTTGCTGTGGTAGGGAGTCAGTATGGTTCCGATCTGTTTGAATGGAATGCTGATTTCTTCCATGTCCTGCTGCTTACACAAGATCCGGCCACGCTTCCTCAAGGCTGGCGACTACTTCCTTGATCTTCTGCGAACCGGAATCAGACATTACAAGAATTGCCTTTTCTGTGGAAACAACGCTGACATTGTCCAATCCCACCATCACAGTAAGCCTGCCGGTCTCATCGAAAACAAGAGTATTCTCAGAGTTGATCTTCAAGCTCCTGCCTCTTTCAACACCTGCCCCTCTGGCTCCGGGCCAGTCACCTATATCACTCCACTTGAACAAAGCAGGCACTACTACTGCTCTGTCTGTCTTCTCCATTACCCCGTAGTCGATGGACTGCGATTCAAGGACAGAGTATTCCTCCATGGACGGAGCGGTTGTATCCGGCAGCTGCTGTATGTCTCTGTAGAGGCCGGGCATATGTTTTTGAAACTCTTCCAGAAAGCTGTCAACTCTCCAGATGAACATTCCCGAGTTCCAGAGGTAATCTCCGGATTCCAGGTACAACTCTGCTGTTGCCGCATCGGGTTTCTCTTTAAAGCTCTTCACCAGATTGCCTGAATTTATCTCTTTACCGGTTTGCAGGTAACCGTATCCTGTGGCCGGATGATCAGGAGTGATGCCAATTGTGCAGAGATACCCTTCTTCTGCAAGAGCAACTGCATTCCTCATTGTTTCTTCAAACCCGCTAACCGGTTCGATCCTGTGATCACTGGCAGCAACGATCATTACACTTTCACCAAAACCTCTTCGCCTGAGTGTTTCAGCTGCCCAGCCGATACAGGCAGCGGTGTTTCTTCCCACCGGCTCAAGAAGAAGGTTATTTTTCGGAAGAAAGGGAAGCTGATCTGCTGCAATTGCACTGTGAATTGCACCTGTAACAACCAGCACACCTTCAGAGCCGGAGATGTTTGCAAACCTCGCTGCGGTTTTCTGAAGCATGGTGCCACCGCCCAGCAGATCCATAAACTGTTTCGGACGGGCTTTTGTTGATGCAGGCCAGAACCGTGTTCCCCTGCCTCCTGCCATTATCACCGCAAAAATTCTTTTATTATTCATCTTTAGATCCCTACTATCCATGAATCACCTCTTGTTAAAATGGTTCCACCGGTTGCGTCCGCAAAGAAGCACTGCTGTTCTTCAGGCAGAAAGAGAATTTCCAGTGGTTCAAGCGTAATATGGCCTGCACCGCTCTTTCGCATATGGTAGGAGCCGGTGTCGATACTGTCTTCAGGTATCAGAGTCGCTCTTCCCATCTTCTTCCAGTTTACTGACGCGAGTCCCTCCTTCACATGAAGTTCCCGGAGGTTCCCTCTGATATCTTTTCTGCCGTAATCCCAGAGACGGTATGTTACAGTGCAGTTCAGCTGAACTTCAAGCACAGTAAGCCCCGCACCAAGGGCGTGGATCGTTCCAGCAGGAAGGTGAACAAACACACCAGGTTCCCCTTGAATACACTGCAGAATATCCTGGACTGTGCCGTTCTTCACTGAATCCCTGAATTGAATCGGAGTTGTTCCCGCAACTGCTCCGTGCATTATCTTTCCCGAGCCTGACAGCACAACCCAGGATTCATCTTTAACCGGCATTTTCCCGTCTTTGCCCGGATGGACCTGAATGGACAGATCTCTTGCGGCATGGAGAGTTTTGATGATCAATGGAAAGGAATTCAGCGGAAAGAACTCTTCTGCCCTCCTGCGGATACCACCTTCGCCCTCAAGAACCGTAGTATCTGTGAACCACCAGATCTCTCCCACCGGCTCCTGTCCCGGCTTCACCGGAGGAAGAGAACCCCATATACGACTGACCATCTGCGTAAGACACCTGTAGATCATGTTCTGCGGGCGATTCGCATCATGTACTCAAGAATGGGCACACCGGTTGCGTCCCGCTCTGGATGCCACTGTACACCGATAACTCTTCCGTCTTCACTTTCAATAGCTTCAATCAATCCGTCGCTGCTCTGAGCTGATATCAGAAATCCGGGAGGTACCTCTTCGAGTACCTGATGATGAAATGTTGAAACACTGATATGCTCTTCCAGAATGTTCCGGAGCCTGGTTCCGGGAAAAACGTTTACATTGTGCATAACAGGCTCTATGGCGGAACCATCATGGAAATCTGCACTCTCTATCAGAGTCTCAATGTCCTGTATAAGCGCAACGCCTTCGGCAATACCAATAACCTGTATGCCAAGGCAGATACCAAAGATGGGAATATCAAGTTCTCTGGCTGCATGATACAGCTTTATATCCCAGGAAGAGCGGAAAGGGCGTGGATTCCTGCTGCCGTTATCAGTTCTGCCAAAGAGAGAGGGGGAGGGGTCTCCGCCGCCGGTAAGAACCAGCATATCAAAATTTTTCAGGATGTCCTCGGGTGATACATTTTTTACAGGAAGAACTGCAAGAGGAAGAAGATCCGGCTTGTCAAACAAAGCGGGATAGCAATGATTCAAGCCATACATAAACGGACCATAAGACCCATGGATCTCTGGAGCATTGTCATACCAGACCTGTGTAATTGCCGCTTTAAGCATAGCGCTAACCTATTTCCGTCATTCTTAGCACTGCTGAAGCGGCCTTTTTCGCCAGCTCAGAAGGAATCTCAATACCGTCATCCCGGGATTCAAGAGCTTTCAGCACAAGTTCAGGAGTAGTGAAACCCATATCTTCGCAAACTATCTTTCCTGCAGCAACAAACTGCCGCTGAGGGAACAGAGTTTCAAGCCGGTAGATCATACCCTCCTCTGTTCCAATAATAAATCTTTCAGAACTGGATTTCTCTATGTGCCGGATCATTCCACCTGTTCCCAGAACTTCATCTGCTTCCCACAGAAATACTGAAGGGGATTCAGGGTGAACAAGAATCTCTGCGTCAGGCCACCCCGCCTTTTTCTTCCGGAGATCACGAATATCAGCTCCACTGTGGGCATGACAACCTCCGGGCCAGATATGAACTGTTTTTGAGGTCTGAGTGGCAACCCAGCTTCCAAGATTTCTGTCCGGTCCAAAGATCACTTCGTCTGAAGGAGCAGCTTCCACAACTTCAACTGAATTTGCACTTGTGCAGCAGGCCCAGGCTTCCGATTTAAGATCAATTGTAGAATTTACATAAATAACTGCTTCAGCGCCTTTATGCTTCTTCTTCATCGCCCGGAGATCCGCACCGGTCATACAGGCGGCCAGAGAGCAATCCGAATCAGGTGCAGCAAGCACAACAACACTTTCCGGCGAAAGAAGTTTAGCTGTTTCAGCCATGAATTTAACACCGCAGAAAACAACAAGTTCTGCCGATTCCCTGGCTGCAATTCTAGACAATTCAAGAGAATCTCCCACAAAATCAGCTATGTCCTGTATGACACCAGGCTGATAACTGTGTGCTAGAATAACAGCTCCCCGCTCCTTCTTCAGTCTGCTGATCTCTTCCTTTATTCTGTTAGGCATTTTTCAAACCCCCTTATACTCTGTAATGATACCCCCACCGATTACAGCATCAGACAAATACATCGCCCCTACCTGCCCTGGAGCAATTGCTTTCTCCGGGGTGTGAAACACAACCATTGCCCGACTGCCGTCCACTTCCACAAATACATCAGCCACAGCAGCTGGTTTCCGGTAACGGGTCTGAACCTTGCAGCTGAATCTGCTTTCCGCAGGTCTTCTCAGCCAGTTGATATTATTCAGTATACATTTTTCACTGTAAAGGTCTTCCGCGTCCCCTATAACAAGCTGATTCAATCCGGGTCTCAGCTCAATAACGAATTTCCGTGCACTGTGAGCTCCAAGACCCTTCCTCTGCCCGGGGGTATATCCATCAAGACCATTGTGCCGTCCTACTGTTTCACCCTCAGTGTTTAGAATATCACCTGGAACCCCAATGCCGCCCCGTTTAAAGCAAAGATCCTGACTTTCTCTAGTTATGAATGGAAGACCTGCAGCAATAACTTCTTCTCTGACAGCCTCTTTCATGCTTTCCGACAGAGGGAAAAGACACCTTTCAAGTATAGTTCCCGGAACAAGTGAGAGGAAGTAGGACTGATCCTTTGAAGGATCATTGCCTCTTTTCAATCTACCGTTATAAAACTTTGCGTAATGCCCTGTTACGAGAAAATCACTTTCCTGCAGCATGGAAAATGGAACTGCCAGTTTAACTTCAGCATTGCAGAGAGCGCATGGGTTGGGGGTTCTCCCCTGGCTGTACTCCATCCGTGTATAATCTCTGATCTGCCTGTTGAACAATTCACGAGCATCTGCCACCAGAAATTCAATGCCAAGTTTCTCACAGGATCTTTCTGCCTGTTCAGGTGGATTACTTCCAGATGTGTCAACGTAAACAGCTCTTACCTTTTCAAACATTCTGCTGCAACGAAGAAGGACGGCTGTGGAATCCACGCCGCCCGATAAACAGACAAGGGCCGAGAAATTACTTTCAGGCACCGAACTTGGCCAGTCTTCCCGCTGCGGCCAGCAGCAGAGACATCAGTTCATCTCCCTGGAATGTTCCCAGGGCACCTGCAGCAGCTTCTCTCTCGGTAAATCGTGCACTCCAGCCTGTTCTCTGCGGCCCGCCATGAATAAGAACCGGCACGGGATGCCAGCTGTGAAGCTTCATGGGACACGGTGTTGAATGATCTCCTGTTACACAGATCACATCAAAGCCGCATTCAAGAAGCCCTGGAACTGCCCTGTCGAATTTCTCTATTTCAGCAACTTTTCTCTGGTGATCCCCGTCTTCACCGGAACTGTCTGTGTACTTGTGGTGAAGAAATACGAAGTCTTTGCCAGCCTTCAACGCGTTCTTTGCCGCCTGGACCTCTCCGGAAAGATCAGCAGGAGTGGATTGGAACTGCTCCATCCCCACCAGCGAAGCAACACCTCTGTACATTGGATAAAGGGCAACAGCAGCAGGATTGAGTTTGTAGAGCTCTGAAAGTGTCGGGAAATCTTCATGGAGGGCAAAACCACGAAGAAGCAATCCATTAGCAGGCGTTTTACCCTTCAGGATAGCTGAAGCCTTGCTGATGAATTCACTTACCACA
>JAGLDB010000091.1 GCA_023145935.1 Candidatus Sabulitectum sp.
GAACTAAAGAACCTGCTCGAGTTCTTTCTTTCTTTTCCTTACCTGGAGACGCACATTGCCCAGGCTGGAATTGATTGCAGCAACCACAGCGAGTATTGCATCTTCGCCAATTGCAGTCATAACAATAACACCATCGGAATATTCCATCATCGCCTGGGTAAGAGCACCGACTCCAAGCTCTCTTCCTACGCTTTCAGAAGATCCAAGACCTGTTGAAACCATTGCTCCAATCGCATCTACATCTGCTCCTGCTCCGGCAACTGCATCGATAACGAAACCGTCTCGTCCGACGCATACTGCGGCATTAATTCCATCGACCTGCACCAGAGCAGTGAGAATTTCATTACTGTTCATGGTAAATCCTTTCCAGTTTGAGTTTTCAAGCACATATACTATCACAGTTTATCGGAGGCAACACACTACCTGGTACCATGCGACAGAGGTGTTCCGGTAGTGCTATAATACCTGCTTATTTCAGGGCGAGCATTGCCGATTCAATTTTCCCTTCATTTAAGAATACGATTGCAAACCTCAGTTTTGCAATTTCCGGGCTATCAGGATTCTTTTTTTCCAGCTGTTCGATTCTTCGAAGAGCCGCCATCTTCAGAGCATCTATCTGGCTGTTAACCGTGGTGGCATTTTCAAGCATGTGAATGGATTTCTCTTTGCCTGAAGTTGCTGTTTCCGCAGTAGTTTGAACCTTGGCAACCCCGGAATTTACCACAGGTTCAGCCACCGGCTCAGCCACCGGTTCGGGAACGGGTTCAGGGTCTGCAGCCTTAGTTTGAACTGCTGCAACTTCCGGTGCAACGGTGGTCTTCGAAGTTATTGCAGAGTCCGGGTCTGTCTCTGCCTCAGAAGAAGGGTCAATCTTGTTTTCATTGGTGACTTTTTTTGCTTCCAGTGCCTTCTTGAAGATCAGTTCATCATCCGATTCTTTACCGGCAACCTCATCGTCAATGTCGACGACTATGTAAGGGGACATCGTGTCCTCCATCTGCGGGATGTTTTGTGGTGAGTCAGATGACATGGAATTACTTCGGGCAACATCTCTAAGATTCATTGAGAACAACAGATTTTGCACGGTCTCTATTGAGATGCCCCCCTTTGCCGGAGAGGCAAGAAGGTGTGCCAGAACTGCTCTTCCGGCTGCTTTTAATGTTCTTATGTTCTGTGTTATCTCTTTGGCCAGGTAGGTGATTATTTTAATTCCCGGGCCGAAGCCTGTATTTCGGAACATCTGCTCCAGCACGACAATACGCCCTTGAAGATCCATTGCTTTTAATTCTATGGATATACCCGAAGATATCCTGGAAAAGAAAGTGCTGTCAAAATCCTGCATATTCTCAACTTCAGAATTGGAGCAGAGAACAATTGCGCTTTTTCCCTGAGGCATTCTATTGAAGACTGAGCAGAGGAAGTGCTGAAATTCTTTATCTCCCTGAACAAACTGCAGGTCGTCAAGAAGCAGAAAATTATGGCTGATGATCCAGGAGAGAAGCTGGCTTTCTTTGTTGGTTTTGACGCAGTATTTGTACCCCATCTTCAAATCATTAAGGTTGAGAAAAAGAGTATTCTGCCTTGATGTTGCTGTAATTGCAGAGAGAAGATGAGTTTTGCCCTGACCAGTTCCCGCGTGAAAAAGAACAGGAGAAATACTTTTCCATATTCTGGGTATCAGAGCAACAGTGCGCGCAAGCTCAACGGCGTATGAATTTTCATCGGTTACAACATAGTTATCGAATGAATGCTCTCCCTGTGGGGCGTAGGCTAGAAGATCGGTAAAACGCTCATTGTTATCCGGATGGTCTCCTGGAAATGCCGGAATTGCCTCAACACCTCCCTGATACTTTGCAAACAGACAAATTTCCCGGGCTGTTGGCTCGGAAATGTAACCGGAGTCTGCGCACATCTGCATGAATTCCACAAAGTGAAGACGATTATCGGCTTTATCCATGGTTGACTCATCAATCATTTAGAATTTCCAAACCTGAAGATTTAAGAGATTTAAGAAATTTACCCAGTTCAATGTTTAGAACTCCCATTCTTGTATTGTGGTGCACAAATATGACAGCTGTTATTTTTTCAGTGATTCCGGACAAAGCCAGTGTCAATTCCGAGTCTTCTATAAAGGTCTTTCCTATTGTTTTATTCGGGTAATCACGGATAAAGCTTTGAACCGCGGAAAGTATTGGCTTGATTTTGTTTAAATAGTCGGGTTCGGCACTGGATTCCCCAGTGATCTGACCTTTGGAATTGATAAGGTACGCTACCTGGATGGCTGATGGATCGCCAATGATCGATTGAGGTATAATGACAGGTTCAGGCAGATTCTCAGCTAAAGCAGCTGCGGCTTTTGCCTGTTCAGCAAGTTCAAAAGCTTTCTGCTCTCTGGTGGCTTGTTCTTCTGCAGCAAGTTTCCTGGCTGCAAGCTCGATGGCCGCTTTCTCTTCTTCGTCTTTCCGTTTTTTCAGCTCGTCCTGTTCTTTCAATGCCCACATAAGAGTGTTTTGAAGGTCTTTCTTTATTGTGACCTCTTCAGTGTGGCTGGTAGAATCAAAAGCGAAATTGCCTTCCTGCCAGTCTATAACTTTTAACAGAGCTTCTTTTCCCGCTATTTCTCCGCAAACGGCATGAACCAGCTTGCCTTTGTTGTAAAAGAATTCTGCTCGGGCTTCCGACTGCTTCAGGATAAGTTTGCCGGTAAGATGATTAGTGCCTGGTAACTGCAAAAGTGCAACAACACCAAATTCGCTTAAATTGCCATTGAAGGCCATGTATTATCAGGCTCCTTTCTTTGTCAGACTGGTCAATCCAGCTGAAAATTCCTGATCACTTCCTTGCTGATAAGTTGAAGAGTTTTCATTACTCCGGCTCCCGAAGTGGCCACTGATTCGGTAACAAGCAGATCCTCTGGAAGCTCCAGCATCTCCTCTAGCTTTCCCAATGGAATAATTTCATCAAAATCACGCTTATTGTACTGAAGAACGATGGGGAAAGTATTCAGATCCACACCGAAGCTGTCAAGGTTCTCGATCATCCTTTTGTACATATCCACATTATCATCAAGCCTGTCAACTTTAGAGTCGGCCACAAACACAACTCCGTCTGCACCCTCAAGAATGATTCGCCGACTTGCTTCATAGTATACCTGACCCGGTATGGTATAGAGATGTATCTTAAGAGCAAAGCCCTGGACAGACCCCAGAGAAACCGGAAAAAAGTCGAAGAAGAGGGTTCTCTCTTCTTCAGTGTCGAGAGTGATCATGTCACCTTTGTACTTGTCGAAGATTTTTTTATGAATAAAGAGCAGATTAGTGGTTTTGCCGCTCATACCCGGGCCGAAATAAACAATTTTGAAAACCAGTTGTTTATTGTTCAGGTCAAGGTGAGGCATCCTCCTCCTCTCCTATGACAAAAATGCGGTCGATCAGGTTAAGAGCATATTCCTTGAAGTCAGGTATTGAAATGTCTTGTATTGCGCTGGTTGTATCTTTTCTGTTCTTATTGATCAACCGCACAAGAGCAGGGCTGCTCTTTTTAGCAGCAAGTCTTACCCTGCCGATACGCGAGTAGTCTTCAAAGACAATAACCATCATTGATTTGTCTCCTATAAGAGAGATATGGATGTGTCTTTTTTCTCCCTGCTGCAGAAGAATGGAGAATTGCTCTTCTCCAACAATATTGGCAACCTCTTTTGTAGCCGAGAACATCCCTGCTACAAGCGCTGCCAGAGCAGTAGCATTCAGCTTTGCTCCGCCACCAGCCTGCCCCAGGCAGATGCCGTGTCTGCTGATAAGAAGAGCCGTTAGAGCTTCAGTTTTTTCAACCAGCTCTGCAAGTGTTCCATTGATAGACGGTTCTGGACTGTTTACTGTATCGGTCATACATTCCTCCCGGTTACTGCAAGCCTACCGTGTAATTATTTGCGCAAGCGTGCTCAATGTCCAGCCCTTCCTGTTACTACGGAATACTATGAGAACGGGCATCCTGATATAACGCTGAAGGAATGCCGGCAGATTGCAGGGTAGTGGACTCAGCTAGAGAATTGCCTCCAGATCTCGTTTCCTTTTTTTAACCTGCATGCGAACGTTGCCCAGGCTGGAACTCTCAGAGGCAACAACTGCGAGAATTGCATCTACACCAATAGCGGTCATGACAATAACGCCATCTTTGTATTCCATCATTGCCTGGGTAAGAGCGCCGACTCCAAGCTCTCTACCGACACTTTCAGCGGAACCCAGACCTGTGGAGACCATGGCACCTATTGCGTCTACATCTGCTCCCGGTGCTGCGGAGGCATCTATCACAAATCCGTCTCTTCCAACGCAGACTGCCGAACTTATACCTTCAACTGAGGTGAGCGCTGTGAGGATATCTTTTGTGCTTGCCATTGTTTCACCCCTGTTTCTTTACAAGTTCGAGGTGAATGAGAGAAGCTCTCTCGCCCTCTGGAGAGATTTCCTTAATTCTTGTCCTTACATCAAGGTTTTTTTCAACCAGTGCAACTGCAATGCCAGCAAATGGACAGGCGAATGGTGGAATACCTTCTTCTTTCAGCCCCTGGGTGAGTTCCCAGAAAGAGCATCCCTTAACATGGAGCTTCAGATTATCGCCATCTTCTTCAAAGGAAATATCATCGCAGAAGCCCAGTTCCTTTGTGAGCTTGCCCAGTCTTTCTTCAAGAATATGGAGATCCGGAGAATCAAGCCCATTGATCCCAAGAGCACCAAGCTCTTTGAGCATATCCGGCCCCGCCTGACGCATTACAGCAACGGCACTACCGCCAACCGCCCTGTAGAGAGCTTTTGAAAAAGCGTTTGCTCCCAGTCTATCTATTTTTTCCGGAGCCATTCAGGTATCCTCCCTTTCAGAGAAATAATGATTTTCAGAATACAAATACACAGGTTGCGAAGCTGTGATAAATCTTCTTTTTCCCCTCGATGCATAACTTGTTACAGTGGAACATAGTCGTCAAGCGGCTCGTTTGTGAAAAACATAACTAATGGAATGCTACGAATATAGAAAAACATATCAGTTTAGTATTTAAAAGGCAGGGCAGGAAATAGTGCCTGCACGAAGGAAATTGCTTTTCAATGCAGTGAGTGCATTGAAGCTCAAAGGCTGTATTCGAAGAAGTACGCTTCTGACTTTTTGTTGAAAGTATACCGCAGAGGTTCACATCTTTTTCAGGCGGCTGTTTCTTATAATAGGAAGTACAACATTGGCTGATCTGGAATAAATAACTTGCAGGGCGGTATAAATACTGTAAACCGCCTGCTCTGTTGCCGATTCAAATTGAAAGGGAGTTGAAATGTTCAGAAAGACTGGTCTTGTGATTACAGCGTTGTTTATGGTTGTTGCAGGTTGTTCTCTGCTAGGTGGAGGCCTTGTTGCAGGGGATACCGCAGAGGGAGATCTTGAAAAAGGTGTGGAAATAGAAGAATTGTTACCCAACTCTGAGGAAGCTCTTCTTGCAGCGGGTATTGCAGTTGAAGATGACTGGCCTGCATTGGAGTTTTCTCTTAAAGCAGGGGATGGAATATCACTGTTCGTAGAGGCTGATCGTATTGATCCTGTCATGGTGGTAGTTGATGCTGAAGGCACTGTTCTTGCAGTTGGTGATGACTGGGATGAGGAACTTGATGCCTTTATCTCCATGGAGACAGTGCCGGATGGTGCAAGAGTTATTGTTTTTGACATTGCAGGGGATGATGATACCTTTCTTCTTGAGGTGGACGAGGCAGATGATTTCGTGTGGTCTCTTGAGGTCGATGAGGAAATAGAGAGTTTTATCCTTGAAGACAAGGAAAACGATCTGTGGAGCGATCTTCTCGAAGATGTTGATGAGTTCTCCTACACGGATTGGGAAACCTGCAGGGTTTTTCCGCTGGAAATAAGAGGAGAAAAATGGGTAAGGATAGCTGTTGACTCTGATGTCGACTGCATAATGGCGGTTATGCTTGTAGACGGAGACGATCTTGAATATGTGGATTACGATGATGATACCGATGGCAGCAATCCCGTCTTTTCAGGTATGGTTGAATCCGGTGACTACATCGTTGTTGTGAATACCTACAATGGGTCTAATGATGCAGAGTTCGTTATAGAAGTTCTTGAGCTTGATCTTGATGACATGGCTGTGGAGATTGTTGAAGTGGACGAAATGAATGCCTGGTTCAGCGGGGAATTCCGTGAAGGAGCCATCGTCATGGATTACTGGCCGGATGTAGATGACTACTACGGTATTTTCTCAACGGAACAGGTGCTTGTCTTTGAGTTTGAAATTCATGACGAAGGCGAGTATATCTTTGATGCTACTTGCTTTGATGATACCAAGATGGCCATCATAGACAGTGAGGATGTACTGGTAGACTATAATGATGATGGTCCTGAAGGGCTGGATCCACAGCTTGTTCTTCGACTTACACCGGGTTATTACAGTGCTTTAGTGGTTCCGTACAATGAAGCTTCTACCGAGTATGTTGAGTTTATGTATTTTATGGACACTCCGATGGATCGCCAGAGCAGAACAGTTCCTGTAGAGGATACATTCCAGATGCACTCCAATGTGTACACAAGCATGATGTTTGAATCTGGAAATACATATGAGATATTTGCAGAGAGTGATATAGATCTGACTCTTACAGTGGTTGACAGAGCCGGTGAAGAGTTCTTCAGTGATGATGACGGCGGAGACTTCAACCCTTATCTCGAGATCGAGTGCACCAGGGCAAATTCAGGAGAATGGGAAATAGATCTGGAATCATACTCTTCAGGCGCAGTGAACGGAGAGGTTTACTTTGTAGTAAGACAGGTCAGCCTGGACAGAAGAGCAGACAATGCTCAGATAGACATTTAATTTCGTTCTTTCAGTAAAGGCTCAGTGTTAATTCACTGGGTCTTTACTGTTTACAGGTCAATGATCTCGCCGTGATGAAGAAAAACAAGTCTGGCTTTTACTTCCTTTCCAGTAGTACTCTTTAATACTTCTGCATAGAGCATTTGTTTTTCCCGGTAATCTTCCGCTTTCTTTTTTGGGTCTTCTTTATCTGTTTTGTAGTCTACTATTTCATAGATCCCGTTTCTTAACAGAAGCAGGTCAATGTAGTACTGTTTTCCTTCTGTCAGAATAGGATATTCTCTGCCGACTAAACTTGTTTCTTCCAGGTTAAATATCTCAAAGAACCTCATTGCAAGAGGAATGGCATCGCCTGGGAATTCCAGTGC
>JAGLDB010000092.1 GCA_023145935.1 Candidatus Sabulitectum sp.
ATTGCCACAAGACAGGTTATCATGGGCAGCTCAGGATATCCAATGCTGTCTGTAACAGGAGAACCTGTGAATCTGATGAAATCAAGATTGTCATATTCTGCTGACTCCCACAAAAGTGGAGTTTGCACGATGAGAACAACTCTGGAACTGTCAGATACAGTTGTTCGGATCAGTGGAGTATCGGCAATTACAGGAGCAGAAAGTAAGATAAGAACAGAGATTAAAAGAGAATAACATGATTTCATAATAATCCATCCTTACCAGCATGAGTATAATACATCATTTAATTCTGAATATCGCATGGAGAGGGAGGATGTGTCAATAGTACTAAGAAGCAGTTCCATATTGCCATCCGCATCAAGGTCAGCAGCCATTGGATGAGCATTGTACCGGAAGTTCTCTCCGGTTACCTTCCATAATTTGTTACCGATGGTTGCATTGAACCAGAAAATGGTTCGTTGGAGACACGGCCGAGACGCCAAGCCCCTTGAAGCATCAAGGGTTTTTTTTGTTCCTATATCTTGAGGTTATAAGTTTCTTGTAAGAACGGGGAGAGCTTTGAAGCTTTCCCCGTTCTGTTTCATGGGTAAAACCGTCTTATTCTCCGGATGCTTCCGGCTGTATTAGCCCCATCCGCTCAAGCCTGGCCAGCAACGCACCGGAGCTTCTTTCAAAAGCTTTTGAGATTGTTTCAATATCAATACCGCTTTTAAACTGTTTCTCCAGCTTTACTTCCTCTTCAGGTTCCCACTTCATGAATGCTCTTGGGAATGTTTTTCTGGCTTCGGTAATTTCTTTATCTCTTCTGGCTTCTGCAAGCTTTTCCAGCATTTCACATGCCTCTGTGATCTTTTCCCTGAACCCTTTGAAGGAATCCTCGAAAAGGATTATTCTTTTTTGCTGGAATGTGCCGTCCTCCTGCCTCTGGGAATCGGTGATGGAAAGATAGTAGTGATCGTTCTTAGCCTGCTTTCCATCAATGAAGCAGGTGCTTTTTCCTGCAGAGACTCTTGCTGTGTAGAGTGTTGTTCTTTCTTCAGGCATTTTTCTCTCCTCTGTTTTTTTTGAACCTGCCTTCAGTGGGATTGTGGACTTTCTGCATTATGTTTCAAACCTTTCATAGTTATAGGAAAACATATGTTTACTATAGCAGTAACCTTCATAAGCTTCATTTTTTCAAGTGCCGGTCTGAAAGCTTGACAAAATGCTTTTGAATAGACACACTAGGAGCATGAGAAGAACTCTTCCAATGACTGTTTCGGACATGCGTGAGCGCCAGTGGGATCAGCTTGATGTGCTGATTGTCACAGGTGACGCTTATGTAGACCACCCTTCTTTCGGCGCTGCCATTATCGGCAGGGTACTGGAGAGCAGGGGGTACAAGGTTGGCATTGTGGCTCAGCCTGACTGGAAAAACCTTGATGCATTTACTGTTATGGGAAGACCCAGGCTTTTTGTGGGGATCACTTCAGGGAATATGGATTCAATGGTGAACCACTACACTTCAAACAACAGGCTTCGTTCTGATGATGCATACACACCGGATGGTCTACCGGGGAAAAGGCCGGACAGAGCAGTTCTCAAGTACACGAACTGCGTCCAGAGAGCCATGAAGGGTGTTCCTGTGGTTCTAGGTGGCATAGAGGCAAGCCTGAGGAGAATAACTCATTATGATTTCTGGAGTGACAGACTCAAGAAATCGATTCTTCTTGACAGCAAGGCTTCTATTCTTGTTTATGGCATGGGAGAGAAACAGATAGTAGAGATAGCCCGCAGGCTTGATTCAGGGGAGTCACTCTCTGGTATTCCAGGCACTGCCACTGCGGTTCACCAGGGAAAATATCAACGGGACGAGAAGGATGTTGTACTGCCTTCCCATGAATCTCTGAATACCAATCCTGCGGAAATACTCGAACTGTCAAAACTTCTTGAAGGGAATCAGAATCCGTGGTGCGGGTCAAGGCTGATCCAGCACGCAGATTCAAGAGTTGTGATTGTTGAACCGCCGGCAGAACCTCTCTCTTCTCTTGAGATGGACCATGTGTATGACCTTCCTTACACAAGATTGCCACATTCTTCATACAGGGGAGAGATACCTGCATTGACCATGATAAAAGACTCTGTGACTGTTGTAAGAGGTTGCAGCGGGGGTTGTACTTTCTGCGCCATTGGTTTGCATCAGGGAAAGTTTATCACCAGCAGGTCTTCTGATTCTGTTCTTCGGGAAGTTCAGAAAATAGCTTCCTCGTCCGCTTTCAGAGGAACTGTCTCTGATCTTGGAGGCCCTACTGCCAATATGTACGGCCTTGGTTGTGATGACCCGGTAGAGATGAAGAAATGCAGAAGACCATCGTGTCTTTACCCTTCCATATGCCGCCATTTTCGAACGGATCACGGTGACTACATGAAGTTGCTTACAAAAGCCGGAACAGTTTCAGCGGTTAAAAATGTGTTTATCTCCAGCGGTATCAGACACGATGTTGCTCTGCGTGACCCGGACTTCATGGCAAGACTGACCTCAAAGAACATCTCCGGTCATCTGAGAATAGCTCCGGAGCATACCCATGACAGAATACTGGCTCTGATGCGCAAACCAGCCCGCGAGGTATGGGAGCGTTTTGCAGCTGAATTCAAGAGGAATGCCGAGAGATCAGGAAGAAAACAGTACATTGTCCCATACATCATTGCAGCTTTCCCGGGAAGCACCATAGGAGACATGCAGGCAGCCAGATCCTTTCTGGAGACCCAGGGAGCAATTCCCAGGCAGGTGCAGATATTCCTTCCCACACCGATGACAGTGGCCACGGCAATGTATTTCTGCGGTAGATCATTCCCCGGTGGAGAGCCTCTTCGAATTCCCAGAAAGCCTTCAGACAAACAGCAGCAGAAGGATATGATCCTATACGGTATTCAAGGTCAGAAGAATTATGGCAGCAAGAACAGAGTGAATACCTATGTCAATCACAGGAAGGGCCTTTCCGGTAAACCGCCTCGATACTAAAAGCATTGTAATTCTGATGATCCATTCAAAAGCATAAATCACCAGGAAAAGCTGGAAGCGGGAATTGATCCTGTGCTGTTTCTTTTCTCCTGTGAGAACACCGTTCATATCTCTTGTAAGACCACAGAACGGGCATGGTTCACCGGTTAGTTCTTTATAGTAACAACCGGGAATGTCTGGAAACTGTTCCGTTAGAACTGGTGACACTATCGAGAACACAAGCACATACAGAAGAAATCCCAGTACAACCAGATTGAATATTCTGTATGGGTTCATTCCGTTTACTTGATTGTCATCTCGTTTATGGAGCTTGCCTCACCTGTTACCATTGCATACACAAGGAAAATTGTCATGACCAGCAGCGGAAGAGCATTTAGAATAATGCCTGCGAGGGCAATTCCTGAAGACAGTTCCTCTGCCCGTTTTTTTCTGAAGGCAATGATCCCCAGGATCAGTCCGACTATGGCCGGGAGTATTACAAGAGTGTTCACGCAGGGAATAAACCCCACCATTGCTGCTATAACTCCGATTACAAGAGATGCAATATCCATAATTTTTCTCCTCAAGGCTCGATTCTATTGTTAATCTTCATGGAATCAAGAACATCTTGATTACCAACTACACAGATTCTTACATCGGATTCGCGGTTTTTCAGGAGCTCTGCGAATTCTGCGATTGAATCGGCATTTACAGCCAGAAGACGAGTTTTGTGCTCCGCTAAAAAATCTATGCTTGTTTCCTGAAGCAGCCGTAGAATTGCAAAACCATTGGCCATAGGTGGCCGGATGGCAGGATCCATGCCTTTAACGCTGGCAATTATTGAATCCTCCAGCGCTCTCGGGTTCAGATCAATCTTTGTAATTCCGTTGTTTATGGCGTTCTCAAATGTCTGAAGGCTTGTTGCAGGTGATGGGTCTCTGTAAGAATAGAATGTAATGGCTGTGTTACGCAGGCTTGCTCCTGCTCCGTAAGCACCCTTTTTTACCCTGATCTCATCCCAGAGATAGCCTTCAGAGAGCATTCGCATCATTACAAAGGCGGATGCCGAAAGCGGATGGTTTGATGGTATACCCGGCATTGCTGCTGCTGTAAATGAGGTTTCTCCCTTGATGGTTACTCCGGAGGTGTCAGGTGCAGCAGGGAAGACCGGTGGTTTGTGTTTCTTTATTCCCATTGAGGAGCCAGGCAGCTGACTGAGCCAGCTGGAAACGGAATTCTTTCTCTCTTCAGGACCACACCAGGCCATGATTTGAGAAGCCTTTTCAACAAGATGTTTGTGAATTGCTTTCAGTGCAGCTATTTCCTTATCAACGGTGTGTTCGCCGATAGATGCCACCTGTTTCAGTACCGGTATGCCGTGAAGAAGGTTGTTTGCGTAGGTTGCAGCAGAAAGACCTGCCTGCGCTTCCAGTGAAGCGAAAACCTGCCCTTGGGGTATAACCGCACTTCTGGCATGCTCTGCAAGCTCACTTGCCACAAGTATTATTCTTTCTCTGTTATCGAGCTCGGGGCTGAAAAGTCTTTCCTTCATTAATTCCAGCATTGCCGGAAGATCTTCTTCCAGGCATTGACCTCCAGCTTTTAGAATTATCCTGAATTCATCAATGGAAGTAACAGTGGAGGATATTGAAGTAACAGAAGCGGAAATGCCACCGGAGCAAGCCAGTTCCGCCTGGGCCATCTGGATGTAGTCCCTTCCCGATGCCCCTGTTCGTGTCATGAAGCTGGCGAAGAAAGGCAGGTGTGGAATGAGTTTCACAGGCAGTTCGGACATATCGAAGCAGATATCTGCGTAGCACACCCCTGCTGTCTGTATTTTCGTGGGAAGAAATAGTTTTCCGTTAACGGATTCCTCTCTGTGGAATATCTGTGGAGGCTTGACTGAAACATCGGAAATGCTCAGTTTCGGCAGAGTTGCAAGAGCTTCAGGGGAGCTGGCCATTTCCATTGATTCCGCGAGTTCTTTTGATCTGAGTGCCAGTTTGCGGAGGCGGTCAGGTGACATCGCTTCTTTTGTTGCCAGAAGATCAGCTTTGATTGCTGCGTTCTCTTTCTGAAAATGGTTCTCATCCGGATAGAACACAAAGTCAATTCTGTGTTTGTTGCCAAGCAGATGTTCGTCAATCATATCTTCAAGAAATCGGTGATTCAGGCTCATTCTTTCTTTAAGGCTTTCCAGAAGAAAGTTAAGGTCGAGTGCCTGCATCACATCTTCACTATGGGTCCATGCAGCGCACACAGATGACATGACAGAAAAAGGCCAGCTGGAGCCGATTGCACGCAGATGGAGCTCTTTCCTGTGCAGCATGTTCTTTACCAGCTCGGGGTTCAGGCCGTTCTCAACCAGAGTTTTCAAGCTTGTCCGGATCAAGCTGAAAACCGCGTCAGCATCTTTTCTCTCTACGCCTTTAAGGCCGATGACGAAATTTCTCTGTTCAGGGTCTGAATCATATCCACATCCGGAAAGGCCAGTACCCAGCTCGGAATCCAGAAGAGCCGCCTTTACAGGTGAGGAGTCATCGTCTAGAAGAACATCTTCCAACAGAGAAAAGGCAAGGGTTTCCACATGGTCTCCGGCATTGTTTACCATCCAGGCACTGGTAACGGTGCAGTTGTTCTCTGCCCCTCCCGGTACTGGCAGATCTTTTCGCACTGGTTCCGGTAAACGAGGCTGAATAACTGTTTCAATCTCATTATCGGATGCCTTGAAGCCGGTGAGGGCTTTTCCCAGAAATTCTGCAATTTCCAGAAAAGGAATTTTTGTAAGGGTAAAAAGGCAGCAGTTTGAAGGATGATAATGATCGGTATGAAATTTTTTGAACTGTTCAAAAGTAAGTGATGGTATTGTCAGCGGATCGCCTCCGGAATCTTTTCCGCATGAACCGTCAGGATAGAGGAATCTGGTCAGTTCCCGTTCAATGTAGCTGTCGGGATCAGAGTATGCCCCCTTCATCTCGTTGTAGACAACTCCGTTGTGGATCAGAGGGCTTTCAATGTTCCCAGGCTCTTCAAAATCAAGACGATAGCCTTCCTGCAGAAAGAATTCCTCTTTCAGAAGAGGATGGAAAACTGCATCCATGTAGACGGAAACAAGATTGCGGAAATCTTTTTCGTTCAGGCTTCCACAGGGGTAAAGAGTTCGATCCCCGTAGGTCATGGCGTTTATGAAAGTGGCCATGCTGCTTTTGACCATCTCCATGAAAGGATCTTTCACCGGATATTTTTCAGATCCATTGAGCACTGTGTGTTCTATTATGTGGGGTACACCGGTGTGATCCGATGGCGGCGTCTTAAAACAGGCTGCAAAGAAATTCTCACGCTCTTCTTCACAATGTACATGTACAAGTTCCGCACCACTTTCTGTGTGGATTGCCCTTGTTACAGTGCTTCTGACAGAAGTTATGAATTTTGATTCCAGTATCTTGAAAGATGATCCCTTATTCATGTATTACTCTTCCGCTGGTTCATTACGGTAAAATTCCCTTATGTTCAGGGGGCATACCGAATTGATAATTGTTAATTCAGGAGGTGATTTCATAGCTCTGAATATAGTTGTTGCAGCGGCAGGCAGAAAACTGGGAAAGACATTCTTCTGTACTGAGCTGGTAAGAATTCTTCATAAAACGGGGTATTCCGTTGCTTTTTACAAGTTGAAGAAACAGGATGAGGGTGGCGTTGAGTTCTTTCCGGGGCCGGGAAGAAAGGGCAGTGACACATGGAGAGTTAAGAATGCAGGGGCAGATGAGGTGGCACTGCTTAAATATCCAGTGGGAAAACACATGAAGGAATATCTGCCGGGGCCATCTTTTGAAGTTGATGTTGTTATATGGGAAACAAATTATGCTGCTCTTCTTGTAGAGAATCCCATCATTGTATACATCGATGGAGATGTTGCGGAGCCAAAGAACCAGGAACTTATTGATTATGCCAGTGTTCTTCTGGATGGCCCGCTTGAGACTGTTCCGGCAGAGACTGTTGGTCTTACCCTTTCTGTGGCCGGGTTACCGGGGTTCAACCCTGTACGCCCTGGCTGGAAGCTGTGGCTTGAAAGCGGAGGAAACCCTGTATTCGGCGGTGGAGTGGTTTCAATGCTTGAGGCAATTCGGGATTCCGGTTCCATTCTTGCCGCTTCAAAGGCTACTGAGATCCAGTACAGGCGGGTATGGACACTTATTTCAAACACCGAGGAGAAGCTTGGTGTGAAACTTATT
>JAGLDB010000093.1 GCA_023145935.1 Candidatus Sabulitectum sp.
GGTTAAGTTTGCTGATCCATCTCAGCCTGATGAATTTGTCAGGTTCATCTCCAGGTGCAGGGTTCTTGTTACCACACCGCTTCACGGAGCGATTATGTCGGTTGCAACGGGAACTGTTCCTGTATCTGTTTCCTATGCCAGTAAATGCACCAGGTTTATGGAACAGATCGGACTTCAGGATTCTGTTCCACCAGGGGAGACCGGCATTCCAGGCAAGGCTGTTGTTGCTGCTGTAGAAAAAGCCTGGGTTAACTCAGAAAGAATTTCAGCCAGGATGACTCCCGTCAGGAATCAGCTTATTCAACGGGCTGAAAAGACTGCTGAATACTTTAGAAAGCTTTTTAGAATATGATCCCCGGTATTCATGTTTCCACAGCAGGCGGTATACACAAAGCACCATTGAAGCTGAAGGAGCTGGGGCTGACCACCGGGCAGATCTTTACTGCCAATCAGAGAAGATGGAAGAACGGGGATATCCCGCCTGAAGGTATCGCAAAGTTCAGAGAGGCATCCGAGGGCCTCATTATTGTTTCCCACGCCTCGTACCTGATAAATTTCGCGTCAGCTAATCCCGAGGTTGTAGAAAAATCACATATCGCCCTTGTTGAAGAACTTGAGCGTTGCGCAGCCCTTGGCATCCCATATCTGGTTATGCACCCGGGAGCCCATCAGAAGGCAGGTCTTGAAAAGGGAATTGAAATGATTGCTTCTTCTCTGGGGCAGCTTCTTCCCACAGTGAAAGACGGCCCCATACTTCTGCTTGAGAATACAGCAGGTGCCGGCACCACAATTGGGTGTAAACTTGAAGAACTTGCTGCTATCCGTCAGAGTTCAGGAGTTCCTGAATTAGTAGGTTACTGCATTGATACAGCCCATGCTCACGGAGCTGGATACAGGATCTCTGAGGTCAAAAATGTTTCTACCTTTGTAGATGCTCTTGGGTATACTCTAGGGTGCAACAACATTAGAGCATTTCACCTCAACGATTCAAAAGTGGAATGTGACAGTCGGCGTGACAGGCATGAGCATTTTGGTATTGGTAAGATCGGACTTGACGGTCTTCGTAATCTTTTTCAGAATTCTGTGTTCGCCGGAACTTCGGGAATAGCAGAAACTCCTGGAACTGATGATGAAAGAGCTGAAGATATTAGTAAACTTGTGTAAATGTAATGAAAGGAAATTTGATGAAGAAACTTGCGATACTTGGTCTTCTGCTTCTAGCTTTTGCCTGCGGAGAACAGGCTGAAGAGACGATCACATCCGATGCTGAAACTAATGTTGAAAGCCACGAGATCCCAGAGGATATTGCTAGCAATCCGGAGGCTTTGCTTCTAGCTGCAACAGACGCGGTTCTTGGTGTTGATGCTGTTTCGTACAGTGTCAGCCTTGAAGGATTTTTTGTGGATGGAGATACTACAAATCTTTCCGTGGTCGGCGAGGTTGTGCTTGAAAAAGGTATTACTACTGAAGAGGCTTCCGTATATGTTGACTACACACTGACCATTGGTGAGGAAGTTGTTTCCGGCACAGTTGCAGCTGATGGAGTAAACGCATACTACATTGACCCTGTTGCCCGGGTGTTCAACTTCGGAATTATTTCTGAGGGGGCTTCCCGTCTGATCCAGAATGCACCTCAGGGTTCAATCATGGTTGAGTACCTGATTTCAACCGAGCCGTACGGTGCAGAGCTTAATGCTGCAGGATATGAGATGCTCGATCAGGAGACGATTGAAGAGCATCTCTGCCATGTGGTTGAAGTTCAGATGCCTCCTTACATATCTACCTGGTGGATTGATGCAGAGACCTATATTCCAAGGGCAAACAGGATATCTGTGTGGAGCCCCGACGGATCCGGAATGGAGTACACAGTTGTTCTTGCTAATCTTGAAACTGATGTGCAGCTGGACCCTTCTATTTTTCAGCTTCAGTCTCCTGATGGCTATACAGAGAAGGAATATGTGGGTGCAGTCTCTGTGGGATCTATTGCTCCTCTGTGGACTCTTGATACACCGGAAGGTGGAAGTATTTCTCTTGAGGACCTCAGAGGTAAAGTTGTCATTATGGATTTCTGGGCTACATGGTGTGGCCCATGCAGACAGGTTATGCCTGCGCTGCAGGCACTACACGAGAGTTATGGTGAAGAGCTTGTGGTCATAGGAGTGAACACCTGGGAGCAGGAAGACCCTGTTGCTTTTATGATTGAGAACGGCTACACATATTCTGTTGTCATTAATGGTGATGCTGTTGCTCAGGAATACTTCGTAGAGGGAATTCCTACATTTTATGTGATTGCCCAGGACGGAACAGTTGCATTCCATGCAGTTGGGTCAGCCCCGGCAAACGAGGAAGCTCTAGTTGAAGTACTTGGAACTCTTCTGGGGCACTAGGATAATATTTCTTTATGGAGGCTGAGTTTTTCTAATTCAGCCTCCATGGTTCGCACTCTTGAGAGGAAACTGTATGAAATTAATTCTTCTGTTCATTTTGTTTTTAACAACTGTTTTATCCGCTTCGCCTGAAGATGATATGAACTTGATCATTGATGCTGTATACAGGGCAGACGGCGAGGAAGTTTACCGGGGGTTATCAAACGAGAACCAGGAAGCTATTTCAATGGTTATGGTAATGCTGACCCTTGCTCCAGATCAGGTGGCTGTGCAGCTTCGCGAGCAACTGGATGTCCAGATATCCCCATCCGAAGTAGCTTCTCTCAGTGAACAGGGGCTTGTGGCAGTCATTATAGATTCTCCTTTCTTCAGAAGAGAACTTCCATATTCCCGGGACATGATCACATGTGAAAGCCATACCATGCTTGGGGATACTGCACTGGTTTATGTGTCAATCGTGGATGAGGACTCTCTATATGGATATCCCATGATGCTTCAGCAAGGCTCCTGGAGAATAGCTGGAAACTTTTTCTAAGGAAAAGACATGAAATCCCTGCTTATTATTTTTACCATCCTGTGTATTGTCTCATTTGCTGGAGCTGCAGATTTCAGTTTCCCGGAAGATCCAGCTGGAATTGATGTAATTGACAGAGCCTATTACGCCTTTTCAGAAGAAAATGTGATCTACATGAGGCTTTTCAATCATGGGGAGCAGGGAACAGTTGAACTACTGAAAGGCACTTTCTCTTCCGGTGAAGCTGAGTGGACGCTGCTTTACACCTGGCAACCAACTTTGTACAACGGTTCGCCTCAAACATTTGAGTCAGTAACAATACTCAGCGTTCAACTCTGGTCAGGCTCTCTTCTTATAACATGGATAGACAGACTTAATTTTGAATACCATGAAGGGCTTGCTTCTCTTTATCTTCAGTACGACCCGAACAGTGGAGAAGTAGAAGAGGTTATATTGGACTAATTCCTTTTTTTTGTAAGCTGAATACTGTCTGTTAAGCTGTAAGAAAGGGCTCGCCCCAGCTGGAGCGAACCCTTTCTTACATACATCTTTTATCGGATAAGAGTCATTCTTGAAACCGCTGTTCCATTGTCGGTTGCGGCTCTTACAAAATACATTCCATTGCCGATGTGTTCAGGAACTGTCCAGTTGAACATGTGAGAACCGGAAGCAATATCTCCTATATGTATGGTTGAAACCGTTCTACCGGAAACATCAAATACTGCAACATCTGCTGTGCCGGAAACAGGCAGGTAGAGAGAGAAGGAAGCCTGTGAATTGACAGGGTTTGGAGAAATTGATGAAAGAACCGTTTCAAAACCATGTACAGCAAAGTCTGTATTCGTTTCCGCACCAACTGCCTGTGCTGCAAGAGCAGCCTGATAAACATCAACACGCCCTGCTCCGTAGTAGTTGTCTTTGCCTGGGGCACCAAGGTCAACTGAAGTAGCTTCAAGTATGGAATCTACCTGTGCAGGGGAAAGATACGGGTTGACATCCAGAAGCAAAGCCATGCAACCGGCCAGATGAGGTGTTGCCATGGATGTACCACTCATTGTGGTGTAACCTGCAGGGTTACTGTAGCTGCAGCTTACAATGTCTGAACCTGGTCCGCAGATGTCTGGATCGATAAGACCGATGTCCGGTGATGTATCTGCATAGTCGTTCCATGGAGCGTCGAACTTCCATGTTGAGTAACCAAGGCTTGAAAAAGACGAAAGAGCATCACTGCTGGTTGTAGAGCCCACGGTAACTGTGGCGGATAATCCGCCTGTGGTTGTCTGATCCGGGTGGAGCCATGGTGGGGGACAGTCTCCAGGAGTGCGGATATCGCCGTAGGTAGCGGGATTGCCTGCTTCATTGCCTGCTGCGATGGAATGAATAACACCGGCAGCAAGAATGCTTTCTTCAGCTTCTCTCCAGGTCTGGCGTACGGGGTTCTGGATCTGTGGCCAGCCAAGTGAAGTGGAAATTACATGTGCGCCATTTGTTACACTGAATTCAAAGGCATCCCATACATCCTGTTCGTCACCGAAAGATGTTCCAACTCGAACTGCCATAAGCGTTGCCTGAGGAGCCACTCCACAAGAGGTTCCGGCATTACCGTTACTGCCAACAGAACCTGCACAATGGGTACCGTGACCGGACTCATCCATAGGGTCTCCATCGTTATCGGCAAAATCCCAGCCATAGTGGTAGCCAGCAGCAGTATCGTGCCACATCTGATTGTGCATATCAATGTGGTTGTAGTTAACACCAGTATCAACGATACTTACAATAATTCCCTGTCCTTCGTAGCCCATTGCCCACACATCCGGAGCGTTGATCTTATCTACACCCCAGGCGTTGGCCAGATCCAGTTCAGCCCTGGTTGTCTCACGGATCTCAACAGGTTCTATAAGAATATTCGGAAATGTCTTTATTGCAACCCACTCCACATCATCTCTGGCTGCGATACTGCGTATAACATCAGGTGTAGCGGCACAGCCCACTACGCTTGCAATCCAGTTAGTGCGGATTTCCACTACAGAACCTTCCGGAAAACGATCCAGTTCTGCAAGAATTGGTCTCTGTGCGCTTTCAGCAAAATCCTTAAGAACTGAAACGGCGAACTCGCGCCTGGAATCAGGATCCATTCCATAGGCAACTGAGTTGATATAGTCCAGATCTGCCTGGCCAGACGGTTTGATAAGAATGTGAATAAGCTGATCCTGTGAAGCAGTGGACAGCTCTTCCTGAAGCAAGTCGGTTACTGTACCGGCCCATAGAACCCCTGTAACAAAAATAATAAGGACAGCAAAACTGCGCATTTAATTTCCCTCTCGTTATGAGCCGGATCTTAACCGGTTATCTGAACAGTCATTTTCAGGCTCTTGCAAAATGCTGAAAAGAATATTACTCACAACGAAGCATTTGCCAAGGACTTAACACAAACTGTCTATATAGAAAAGGCTGATTTGCTTTATAACTGAAAAACCACTCCTTGTGAAAGGGGAATGTCATTGCCGTAGTTTACAGTAACAGTCTGCCGTCTTGCGTAATACTTCCAGGCATCGCTGCCGCTCTCGCGACCTCCGCCGGTCTCTTTTTCTCCGCCGAAAGCTCCACCGATCTCTGCACCTGCCGTAGATGTGTTCACATTTACAATACCGCAGTCTGATCCTGCATGGGAAATGAAATACTCTGTTTCTCTCATGTCAGTTGAGAAAATGGCAGATGAGAGTCCCTGTGGAACTGCATTATGAATTTGTACAGCCTCTTCCAGGGTATCGTATTTCATTATGAACAGTATTGGAGCAAAGGTTTCTTTCAGAATAATACCTTCCTGTCTGTCCATTTCGATCATTGCAGGGGAAACAAAACAACCATTCATCTTCATAACTTCCCCGCCTTGAATCACATGCCCACCTTGCTTTTCCGATTGTCTGATAGTAGCGGTGAAATTATCCACGGCATTTTTGTCAACAAGAGGACCTACTATTACTGATGGATCAAGAGGGCTGCCAATGTTCACTCTGGAATAAACATTTTTCAGCTTTTTAACAAAATCACCATATATACTTCTGTGAACAAGAGCTCTTCTTGTTGAAGTACATCGCTGCCCTGCTGTGGCCATAGCCCCGAATGCCACACCCTTAACCGCCAGATCGATATCTGCTTCAGCCGTTACTATGGCACAGTTGTTACCTCCGAGCTCCAGGATGGATCTGCCGAACCTGGCAGCAGTCTGCTCTGCAACTGATCGCCCTACGGCAGTAGAACCAGTGAAAGAGATAAGAGGAACTCTTTTGTCATTCACAAGAAGATTACCAACAGTTCTGCCACTGCCACAGGCTAGAAGAAATATTGGAGGAAGACCGTTTCTTTCAACAACCCTGTTGGCAATCCGTGATATTGCCACGGCGGTTAGAAGGGCGCTGCTGGAAGGCTTCCACACAGTGATGTTACCAACCACCGCAGCTATAAGAGCATTCCAGGCCCACACTGCTGCTGGAAAGTTAAAAGATGTGATAACGCCGATAACTCCAAGAGGATGCCACTGTTCCATGAGTCTGTGTTCTGGTCTTTCACTTGCGATGGTCAAGCCATATAACTGTCTGGAAAGACCCACTGCAAAATTGGCAATATCAATCGCCTCCTGTATTTCCCCTGCGCCTTCAGATACAGTTTTACCTACTTCCAGGGTTATGAGCATGCCTAGAAGCTCTTTGTTCTTCAGCAGCTCGGCACCGATCTCGCCAACGATCTCTCCTCTTCTGGGAGCTGGCAGGGCAGACCATTCTTTGTAAGCCTTTTCTGCTGCTGCTACAACCTTCTCATAATCCTGATCTTCTCCCTGAGTCACCGAACCAAGAGCTTGACCATTGATAGGGCAGATGGATTCAATTGTTTTTCTGCCTTCTGCTGCAATCCATTCGCCACTGTATACACCTGAGTTGATCTCATGCAGATCAAGGCCTTTCATTACCAGTTTCTTTGCTTCAATAACATTCATTGCAACTCTTTTCGTGGATATGTTCAATTTTCATAACGAATGGCATATATAATCAATTCGCTTTTTTGCACGCTACTTTCCTGGATTGTTATGTTCAGCGTGCAACACTTTCTGAATTGAGAGATTTTGAGGAAATCCAGTGTATCCGGAATGATTGACATGACCACAGGTTCTGTCCGGGGCAAACTTTTGCTTCTGGCCTGGCCTGTAATGCTTTCCCATCTGCTTCAGACTTTCTACAATCTCGCCGATGCATTCTGGCTGGGTAAACTTGGCAGACAGGCTCTCACAGCGCCCACCATCACCATGCATGTTT
>JAGLDB010000094.1 GCA_023145935.1 Candidatus Sabulitectum sp.
ACTAGATTGAACTTTCCCCTGGGGGTCAAGGGGCCTTTCTGGTACCAACCCTACACAAGTGGTTCATTGCACTGATGCCGGGCTTAGCTGGGAGACTATTTCATCATTCACCAGTGGTACTACATATGACATGATAGTTACTGCTGATAGAAATCTTGTAGCTGTAGGAAGTAGCTGGAGCTGGACACTTCAACACTCTCACCGGGGGTCTACTTCACGAATGTTCAGAATGGAGATGTTTCCTTTTCTGTAAGATTTGTGGTTGCCAGGTGAGATAAGAATAAGACAGCACATAGCAGAAGAAACAGGAAAGAGCCCGTGATCGGTTAGATCACGGGCTCCGCAAACACACTCAATCTTTTTTCAATTCTTTTCTTCCATTTTGTCAGCGTGGGGTCGCTGTTTCGAAGCAGGTTCCGGAACCTTCATCCCGGTTGGCCAGTTCTACCTTAGTTTGAATGCCGGTGATGCGCTTGAATGTCTCTTCTACAAGGCCGAACCCGAAAAAGCATATTGGCTGCTGTCCGCATGGTTTTCCAGACCCTTCAGTGAGGTCAGCAAAATAGCATCCCTTGAATTCTATCTTTGCCACTCCTGAATCATCTGCGACAATGGAAAAGTCTCCGAATCCGCCCATGTCAGCTATGCCTTCCTGCATTATCACTCCGGCCTCCATGATAGTTTTGCCGGTGGGCACTTCCGGCCAGATCTTGTAGGATGCACTTTTACCTGCCACCCTCATGAGAGCGGCTGAGGAGCTGCCCATCATCTTTGAAACAGTGTTCTGAATCTCTCCAATTATTATATCTTTTGCATCCTTGGCCATTCTCAAATCCGCCCTCTCTTTTTGTGGGTTTGACCTATGGAGCCGGAAGCCGTTTTCCGGAACTCAAATCATACTATTAGGATATTGGTAATGAAGTTTGTATTTATTCACCAGAGCTGAAATTCTGTGGTGAATTTGACTGATTGCGAGGGAAAAATGGATTTGACAAAAACTCACTGGAAGACTGCATGGGAGGATGCTGCTGATGCAGAACAGAAGAAGCTGGACTCTACGGATGTAGAAGTCCTTCTGGAAATGGTAAAGAACGGTGATTACGGGTCATTCTACGGCATATGGTCTTCCATAGCGAACCGTGCCACTGTTCAACAGGCCGGCTTCATACTTCTTGAAGTTCTTCATGGTGACAGCAGCTATACCCTTAGAGCCAATTGTGCTCAGGCTCTGCTGAGGCTGATGAATGAGGATGAGATCAGAGCTGTTGATATATCCGCCGACAGGCAGGATCAGGATGATTTTTTACAGAGGATCGAAATGAAACTGAAGGGACTTCTTGCAGGAAAGTGAATGAATCGGCACGATTGATCCATTGACGACAAGGTTTCGAATATAGTTTTATGAAACATTGCTATTGTTTCGTGATGTTGTTATATCTCACGCTATTGTATGTCCCTGCATAACATACGGAGGTAGAAATGAGATTAATGATACTGCTGCTGCTGGTCTCGAGTATTTGTTTTGCCAGCAATGTACTTATCTACAACTATGATCAGGTTGATCTGGTCTACGATGTGGCTCTTGGTGATTCTATTGACACCGGTTACTGGGTAGAGCAGACACTGCTTGCTCTTGGCGATACTGTTGATTCCGGCACTGTTATTCCCTCAGATCTGAGTTCTTACGACGCAGTCTTTGTTATGATGGGAATGTATACCTGTTGAGGAGACAACAACACCATCGCTCCGGCGGAGCGAACAAAACTTATCACATATCTCAACTCAGGCGGATCTGTTTACTTTGAAGGCAATGATATAGGCTACAACAACAATGGTTACGATATATGGGCATATACCGGTATGACCTATGCCGGAGACGGAGTAGCTGCAACCACTGGAAATGTTCAGAGCATCACCGGAGATCTTTTTTGCTCCGGTATGGATTTCAACTATCCCTACAAAACTGAAGCGGATGGTTTCATTGACTTCTTTACGCCCAATGGTGGAGATCTGATCTTCGAGAGCCAGGACGCTAAAGGAAGAGTTGGTTGCTACACAGGCCCCACCAACAATTACAGAACTGTTACCTCGGGTGTTTTCTTCAGTGTGCTCCAGGAGAATGCCACGACAAGAGGGGAACTGATGGCTGCGTACATGGAGTTTCTCACCGGGGGGACTGGAATTTCCGGAGAAGGAGATTTGTCCTTCGATGTTGTTGTTGTGAGCCCGTCTACAGGTATTTTCAGTGCAACGGTGACTCTTCAGGAAGCTGCTTCATGTGACCTGGGTTTGTTTGATGTTACCGGCAGGCGGGTTGGAACCCTGGTTTCCGGTTCACTTTCCAACGGCACACATAACCTCTCTGCTTCCGCAGCTTCCATGGCTTCAGGAACCTATTTGATCTCCGGAACTATTGGAGACCAGAGGGTGAATGTTCGTACGGTACTGCTGAAATAATTTTATTCAGACTGATTGTAAGGAGCGTGCATGGATTTGCACGCTCCTTTTTAATTTGTAGTTATCTGCCAGGTCCGAAGGAGTAGTCACTGCCGTAGGAAAAGGTCCATCGTGTATTTCCGTTTTCATTCCACCCCGGACCAAGTCTTGCTGTTCCCCCTGGAATGTTAACACCACAGGAAAGGCCAGCTCCCCAGTGAATTTCTCCGTCCTTGTATTGATCTATGGAGTCAAAGTCATAGGTTGCGGCTCCCTTTACTTCTAGAAACATCGGTCCCAGAACTTCTCGTGAGGCGAAAATGCTGCCTGCAACTCTTTCCCGGGAGGGTAGTGAGTTCCAGCGGTGTCCGGGAATTCCTCTGGGGGCGGTGAGTCTTGATTCCTCCCACTGATAGTTGTCACCCCAGAGAAGAGATCCCCACATGGAGGCTCCGCTGAGGAAAGCAAACCTGAGGTTGTGAATTGATGTGATATCCCAATTTACAGATGCATGGGAATGCTCATTCTGCGCACACCATCCGGCTTTTAGAAAAACTCTTGTCCCCTGTGAAAAAGTAGTTGGATCCGCCCTGGTATCAGTCATATAGGTTGCGGTAAGAAGGGGAAAAGCTTCTGTGCCGTTACCGTTCACATAGGATCGCCCTTTCCACTCCGTGGCGAACTCAACGATCCCGTACCATGAGAATGGTCGCCCCATGGTGATGGAAACAGAATGGTCAGTCCATATCCTTAAAGGATTTGAGCCAGAACCATCAGGCTCATTTCCCTTTATCTGATAGAGACTTCCTGACAGGCTGAAATATCTGTTTGTATGACTGGTATTTGTAAATGAACTCAGCTCCAGGAATGCGTAATTGCTTCCTCCACCGGTGTTTATTATTGTTTTAATGCCACGGTTAAAAGAGTTCTTGTGTTCAATGGTGAACCTTGCATCCAGACCGAAATCGTTGTTGTAAGAGAGACCAAATCCCAGAGTACCGGGATCTTTTTCCGTTACTGTAAAGGCCAGATCGCACTGACTGGGATCATCCGCTGGAAGCATTGACATCCGAATCATGCTGAAAAGACCGGAGGCATACAGTTTTTCCGCAGCATCCATTGCGATCCAGGTGTTCAGAGTGTTCCCACGGGTCAGCGGCAGCCACCTGTCTATGGCCCTCATAGAAACATTATCATTCCCGCGGTACAGGATGTTTCTTATGGTAAAATCAGGAGGATGCCACCCCTCTCGCCGTTGAGCACCAGTTGGAAGGTCCGGGTTCTCTGCGATCCAGGCCATTCCCTGGTTGTAGCCCCATGCAATCAGCGAGTCTGTAAGATCAAAACTCCATACGGCGGAATTGTGAAGGTCCGGAGTGAAGAGCCACTGGGGTTCTCTGTAGTAATAGTCGTTCACTCTGATGGAGAGAGCGTTGATTGTCATGCCGAACACTGTAAGAAGAGATGGCGCGTCGGGAAATTCAGTTGGGTTTGCCATGCCGACATTCACTGCTAGAACCGGCAGATCCGGCCATGCTTTCTCTGCTACATCCACAGGCATGTTGTCAAATACTCCGCCATCAACCAGGATCAGAGAGTCGTGAATGAAAGGGGGAAATATGCCGGGAATTGCCATACTTGCCAGTTGGTATTTGTACAATTCTCCCTGACTGAATACAATCCGGTCCCTAGATAAAAGATCGGAAGAGACCACGCGCAGTGGTATACTGAGAGAGTCAAAATTGAACCCTTTCAGAACCTGAGCCGGGCCGGTCATTCCCGAGAGGAGAAAGCCAATCCTCATATTGGAAACTGCACTGGCGGGCAGAGTCGGTGTGAGCCCTCTAAGACCAAGTTTGATCAAGTCCTGTCTGCCACGGATCCGGTCAGGCAGAAGAGTCATGCCCGGCTCGGGAGCAGAGCTGAAAAGCTGAGTCCAGTTCATGCCTGAAGTAAGGCTGTCCAGTTGTTCCGCTGAATACCCGCAGGCATAAAGGCCAGCCATGAGAGCGCCCATGCTTGTTCCGGCAATTGCGGAGATTCTAATGTTGTTTTCTTCCAGGGCTTTCAAGAACCCTACATGGGCAAGACCCCGTGCGCCGCCTCCGGCAAGAACAAGGGCAACCCCCGGGGGAGAAGTGCTGGGCGGAGATTTGGCAATTGAAGAAGGGGCTGTCAGGGTAAACAGCAGAAATATGGACAGGGCTATTCTGAGCATGAAACCTCCAGTATCTCTGATAATGCTTATTGTACTATTACCCATCTTCTGTATGATTGCAACATTTACGCAAGAGCTTACAGCACACCTGGGTAAATCGCTACTGAGATACCACTTTGATAACAACCGCCTTCATTTTGTCGATGTTGTGAAGATGATGCATTTCATCAGGATTCACCGTTACAGAGTCTCCAGGAGAAAGCAGGTCAAGTTCTCCGGATCCGTGGCTCATTGAGATTCTGCCCTGATGTACAAAGTAAACAACTGTACGATCAAAACTGGCTCTGGCGGTACAGCCGTCGGGCTCTAGAAGAATTTTGCGCACAGTGAACCTGTTACTTCCTGAAGCAGGTCCTGCCAGCAGGGCTTCCCTTAGGCCCCGCGCTCCTGTCTGCTGTATGCGGATTCCCCTTGAAGTTCGGGTAATTAGAGCCATAAACACCTCCTTTACTCGGGATGGATAAGAAACTATCTTACACCCTAAAGTATATATAGATACGCGAACAGGGCTGAGATGTCCCGTTAGTTCTGATATACACATGAAACCCAACAGGAGGAAAGATGAAAACAGCATTTCTTTTGACCGTCGTTTTTGCTTGTGTTTCCTTTGCTGCCGGGCTTACAGCGGTAGAGTCTTCTGAAACCGGAATTACTTTTGATTTCAGCTCAGCGACCCCTGAGTTTGGATCAGTTATTCTACACGGAACAGAATTCACCAGAGTGAGCATTGATGGCGCAGAGAACCTTGCAGAAGCAGGATTTCCAGCACTTCCGGTTTTTAGAGCCTGGATAGAGATACCAGTTGGCGCAGAAGTTGTTGCCACTGTGTCAAATGCCAGTATTGAAACCATTCTTTACCACGGTGCTGCTGTTGCTCCCGCTGTGCAGAGCGCAGAAAAAAGCAGACCCAGAGAAGACTATACAGTCTCATTTGATCATGATGTTTACAGCAGCGGTTCAGCATACCCGGAGAACTGGGTAAGAATTATCTACGCAGGCGGTATGCGTGGACGCAATCTGGCACTTGTGGAAGTAACACCTCTTCGGTGGAATTCAGGTCAGAACGACTTTACACTTCTTGCTGACGCTGCGATCACCCTTGACTTCCAGGGTGGAGACCTTGCAGCATCATACGAACAGGCTGCCAGACTTGCGTGCGGAGAGTACGAGACCATTCTTCAGAACACTCTTACAAATTACGGCACCTTTGAAGGCGGAATGGACACAGGCCCAGGTGAATATCTTATCATCGGCCATAGCGATTTCGTTACTACAGGAATGGACGCCTTTGTCTCTCACAAAGAAGCTCTTGGCAATGTGGTAACAATGGTTGATCTGTCGGTTGCTGGTTCAACATCCGCCGAACTGGAGACATACATTCATACTGCTATTGACAATGGAACGGTTTATGTCCTTCTTGTTGG
This sequence comes from Candidatus Sabulitectum sp., assembly GCA_023145935.1. Next base: position 6,079 of record JAGLDB010000094.1, read on the forward strand.
AGATATACAGTATGTCCCAGCATCAACTTCAACAGCTGCTTCAGGTAGTACTGACCTTTACTATGCCTGTCTTGATGATGGCGGGTGGATCCCTGATGCCTTCCTGGGTCGTTTCAGTGTAACAACCACAGGCGAAGCAGTATTAATGGCACAGCGAGTGATAGATTACGAGAATTCAGTTGGTGTGCTTGACTGGGTGCAGAATGCCATGTTCATTGCATCAAATGATAACTACAACATATCTGAGGGCACACACAACTACTGCATCGATACACATCTTACACCACTTGGTTACAATTCACTTAAAGTGTATCCACACTCTGGTGGAACTGCCGCGCAGGCTGTTACGGGTATCAACGCCGGTCTTTCCATGCTTACCTTCAGTGGTCACGGTTCCTCTACGAGCTGGGCAGATATGAGCTTCAGCTCGGGCAATTTCAACCAGCTCACAAATGATGGCATGTTCCCCGGCGTTCTCAGCCATGCCTGCAATACCGGTGATTTCAGTGTTGGTACCTGCTGGGCTGAAACCTGGACCCGTACTGCCGGCAGAGGTGGCCTGTGGTTCTGGGGAAGCTGGGACAGCAGTCTCTGGAGTGAGGACGATTACCAGGAAAGGGGCGAATTTGACGCGTTTCTTGGTGATGGTGTTTACTGGCCCAAGGGATTCCTGAACCAGGGTCTTATGGCTGTTTATACAGCATACAGTGGCGGCGGAAATACCCACTACTACTATGAGACCTACAATCTTTTTGGAGACCCCAGTCTTATCATGAAGACCTGGCCCATGACCGGCATCGAAGAGAATAGTTCAGCAGGAATGGGTTTACTGATCACGATCACAACACCCAATCCAGTATACGGCAGTGCTTCTGTCACCCTGACTGGTGTTGGTGGTCCTGCCACACTGGAGATCTTTGATGTTTACGGTCGTGTGATCGATAGACCGTTCTCTGAGAATCTCAGTGGTTCATCAATGTTCACCTGGGATGCCAGTTCCCTGTCCACAGGCGTTTACTTCATGCGTCTTACACAGGGCAGCAATATTGCTACATCCAGAGTGAGTGTTATCAGGTAAT
>JAGLDB010000095.1 GCA_023145935.1 Candidatus Sabulitectum sp.
CAGAGCAGGTACCAGGTCGGGGATCTGGTCAGCAGAAGCTCTGCAATGCAGAAGGTTTTCAAGCTTATTCCTGCTGTTGCGTCGTCTCCTGCTACTGTACTGATCCAGGGTGAAACCGGAACCGGCAAAGAGGTGCTTGCAAGGGCAATTCATTCCAGTGGTTCCAGAAAAGATGAACCATTTATTGCAGTGAACTGCGGTGCTCTTCCTGACGCTCTTCTGGAGTCGGAGCTGTTTGGATATCGCCGTGGGGCATTTACAGGCGCAGTCAGTGACAGAAAAGGCAAGTTTATCGCTGCCGGGGCGGGAACACTGTTTCTTGATGAGATAGGTGATGTGAGTATTGCCATGCAGATAAAACTGCTGCGGGTTCTGCAGGAAAAAACAGTAACTCCTCTTGGTGCCAATGAGGCTGTTCCGGTTAAAGCAAGAATAATCTGTGCAACAAACAGGGATATTGCAACCATGGTACAGTCCGGTGATTTCAGACAGGATCTGTTCTACAGGATAAATGTTGTAAGACTTCAGATCCCGCCCCTCCGGGAACGGCCCGAGGATATCCCGCAGCTGCTTGATGTTCTGCTTGAAAAGCATTGCTTTGCACAGGGAATAGATATGAAGCAGTATGATCCTCAGATACTGTCTCTTCTTCTGGGATACCAGTGGCCGGGCAATATTCGTGAACTGGAGAATTTTGTTGAAAGGGCAATAGTTCTTTCAGCCGGTCATGAAATAACAATACAGGACCTGCCTGCAGAGATACTGCCTGTGCAAAGAAAAGAAGCCTCTGTTTCTTCAACAATGCGGGGAGCCAGGGCTGACACTGAAAAACAGATGATCCTTGCGGCACTGAAGAACAACCGCTTTAACAGAACCTCAGCAGCACTGGAACTTGGAATCCACAAGACAACTCTTTACAGAAGAATCAAAGCTCTGGGCATATCTCTACCTGAAGTGGATGGCCGTAGCTAATATGCTACGCAACCGCTCTTTAACCGTTGCTAAAATGCAACAGTATCTGTTCTTTGATTTTCTCTGACAATCTATAACTATTAGCAGAACAAGCATATAGCAGATCTCTGATTTTCTGGCATTCAATATGCATAAGGTATTGGTGGAGGTGAACGAAGTGAGAATTGCACTTACGGTCTGGAATGGAAGAATTGCTCCTGTTTTTGATGTAGCCGGTACTATAAAACTGGTGGAGCGCAGCGGAAGCAGCGCAGAACAAGACAGGCTGATAAGTCTTCCCATTGGCAGCGGAATGATCAGCAGAGTTGCGACTCTTGTTGAATACAAGATTGATATTCTTGTTTGCGGTGCTGTTTCAAGACCAGCTCACCGAATGCTTGCAGACTCTGGGATAAAGGTTCATTCCTTTGTTGCAGGAGATGCAGATGAAGTACTTGAAGCACTTTTGACTGGCAGTCTTGAGGAAAAACCTTTTTTCATGCCCGGATGCGGTTTGGGAAGAGGAGGACGAGGTTGTGGAAGAGGTGCAGGAAACAGAGGCCAGGGAAGAAGCAGAGGTTTCAGACCTGGAAGGAAAGAGGTATAGAATGCCACGTGGAGACAGATCGGGACCTAATGGAATGGGACCTCTCGGAGGAGTCTGCGTAGGAGCAGGTGTAAACAGGTTTTCCGGATTCGGCGGTGGACGCGGTATGGGTCGCGGTGCCGGTCGTGGGGCTGGCCGGGGCGTTGGAGCCGGTTACGGAATGGGTTATGGTAGAGGATATGCCGGTGCATACCAGTATCCTGTTAACCCGGAAACCGAGAAGGAAGCTCTGGAGTTCCGTGCAAAGGAACTAGAGCGGGAGCTTGCCATCCTTAAGGGCAGACTGGAAAATAACTCTGAGAAATCAGAGAGCTAAATCTCACTTGTCAGCCGGTTTTCACAGAGGAGACTGGCTGACTGTATAAATGGAGGAAACGAAAATGAAAATAGCAGTACCAGCATCGGGTAAAACACTTGAATCGCAGGTAGATACCAGATTTGGAAGAGCTTCCGGTTTTGTTGTATTCAACACTGAAGATGGAAGTTTTGTATACGCTGACAACGGCCAGAATCTTAATGCGGCTCAGGGTGCAGGCACCCAGGCTTCTCAGAATGTAGTTGGCACCGGAGCTAAAGTTGTAATTGCTCCCAGCTACGGTCCCAATGCTTTCAGGGTATTGAATTCCGTGGGCGTAAAAACCTTCTTTAGCGCTCCTGGAACAGTAAAAGAAAATATTGATAATTACCTCGCCGGCAAACTCAGTGAAACAGACGCCGCAAATGTGGAAGGTCACTGGTAATGAGAATTGCCGTTGCATCCGGTAAAGGAGGAACAGGCAAAACCACTGTAGCAGTGGCTATTGCCATGGCTGCCACAGAGCCTGTGATGTATGCTGATTGTGATGTGGAGGAACCCAACGGCAGCATCTTTCTTAAACCGGAAGTTTATGAAATTGAAAAGGTGCTTGTGGATGTGCCTGTGATTGATGAAGAAAAATGCACTTCCTGCGGGGAATGCGCAAGATTCTGTCAGTTCAATGCACTGGTTTCAATGGGAATGCCTCCTCTGGTTTTTCCGGAACTATGTCACAGTTGTGGTGGGTGTGCAATTGTCTGTCCCGCTGACGCAATCTCATGGAAGGGTAATCCCATAGGTGAGATCTCTCTTGGAAAGGCTGATGGGGGAAGGATATCTGTTGTACAGGGCAAGCTTGATGTTGGGGGTGTTCTTGCTCCTCCTGTGATCAGGCAGGTAAAATCGCATGTACCTGATGATGGTCTGTCTGTGATCGATTGTCCGCCGGGTACATCATGTCCGGTGATCGAATCCATAGAAGGATCAGATTATGTTCTTCTTGTTACAGAACCCACTCCATTTGGACTGCATGATCTTAAGCTGGCGGTAGAGACCGTTCGTGAACTTGCAATGCCATTTTCCGTGATAATCAACAGGTTCGATGAAGGAGACTTGGGAGTAGAGGATTACTGCGGTGAGGAGAACATTCACATTATGGTCAAAATTCCCCACAGAAGGGCCATGGCGGAAACCTATTCCAGAGGGGGAACCCTGCTGGAAGGAATTCCTGAGATGCGTGAGATATTCAAAGACATTCCCCGGATCATAGAGAGGGGGATTGAGGAAAAATGAAGGAAATCGTAGTAATCAGTGGTAAGGGTGGAACTGGGAAAACAAGTATTACCGGTTGTTTTGCTGCTCTTGCAGAGAATGCGATACTGGCAGATTGTGATGTGGATGCTGCTGATCTGCACATGTTGCTTACCCCTGAGATAATAAACAGAACTGATTTTATCAGCGGCCATGAAGCTGTGATAAGAGAAGACGATTGTACCGGTTGTGGTATCTGCAGGACGAACTGCAAGTTCGATGCAATAGATATTACATCTGAAGGCAAATGCAGGGTGAACCCTTTCAGTTGTGAGGGTTGTATGGTCTGCGTTGAGGTATGCCCGGAAAAGGCAATTGATTTTCCCCCGAACCTCTGTGGAGAATGGTATTTCTCCCATACAAGGTTTGGACCCATGGTCCATGCAAGGCTGGGAATTGCTCAGGAGAATTCCGGCAAGCTTGTAAGCACTGTAAGACGAGAAGCTGCAGCAAAAGCGGAAGAACTTAAGAAAGATCTGCTTATTGTTGATGGTCCTCCCGGAATAGGATGTCCGGTTATCGCTTCTATTACAGGAGCGTCGCTGCTTGTATTGGTGACAGAGCCAACCATTTCCGGTAAACACGACATGAAAAGGGTTCTTCAACTGGCGAAGCATTTTTCTGTACCTGCACTGGTTATTGTAAACAAGTGGGATATCAATCCCGAAATGACTGTGGAAATAGAGAAAGAATCGTTGCTTGACGGGGCGCACCCCATCGGGCGAATCCCTTATGATAGAGCGTTCACTGTTGCACAGATAAATGGAAGAACGCTGGTTGAGGAAACAACCGGTGAAGTTGTTGAAAACATAATTACTATCTGGGAGAAAGTATGCAGGAAACTAAAGTAACGGAAGACACTGGCTGTGGTGGAAACTGCGATTCATGTGCAGTAAGCTCCTGTGATGCCAGCGAACAGAGGCCTGGCGAAAGCGCTGATGACTTTGCCAAGCGTCAGCAGCTCACTAAAAGAATGCTGGCAATCAAGCACAAGATTGTTGTTCTTTCAGGTAAAGGCGGAGTGGGTAAAAGTACAATTGCCGTGAACCTGGCTGTTTCACTGTCTCTTGCAGGGAAGAAAGTTGGTCTGCTGGATGTTGATATTCATGGACCCTCTATTCCCACCATGCTCAACCTTGAGGGAGCCAGAGCACAATCCAGCGGCAACAGCATTCTTCCTGTGGAAATGGCTGGTTTGAAAGTAATGTCTATTGGTTTCCTGCTGGAGAACAAAGACAGTGCCATAATCTGGCGCGGACCCATGAAAATGGGTGTTATTGAACAGCTTCTTCGGGATGTTGACTGGGGAGATCTTGACTACATGATAATTGATTCACCTCCTGGAACCGGTGATGAACCCCTCTCTGTTGTTCAGCTTATCGGAGAACTGGATGGGGCGGTCATGGTTACAACACCGCAGGATGTGGCAGCAGCAGATGTTAGAAAATCACTGGACTTCTGCCGTCAGTTGAACCTGCCGGTAATTGGAATAGTGGAAAACATGAGTGGCTTTGTATGTCCTGATTGCGGCAAAGAGACTGCAATTTTTGCGGGCAATAACGGAGAGATCATGGCAGAGGCCGCAGGGGTTCCCCTTCTTGGAAAGATTCCCATTGATCCTGCAGTCGGGAAAGCCTGCGACACTGGGGCGCCGTTCATATATCACTACAGCAAAACTGAGACAGCAAAGAGATTTGAGAGTGTAATCAAACAAATTCTTGAAAGAGAAAAAACAGACTAGGGAGAAATATGCGAATCGCAATACCAATGGCAAATGGTGCCCTTTGCATGCATTTCGGACACTGTAGCACATTTGCTCTTGTTGATGTTGAAGATAACAAGGTAACAGAAATTACCGAGGTTGTTCCTCCATCTCATCAGCCGGGTCTTCTGCCTCCGTGGCTTGCAGAACAGGGAGCAACCCTGATAATAGCAGGCGGCATGGGTTCACGGGCACAGGCTTTGTTCACACAGAGCGGTATTGGAGTTGTTACAGGTGCAGCAGGTATCGGGGCAAAGAAAATAGTTGAGAACTACATTGCCGGTACTCTTGAAGCAGGAGAGAATGTCTGCGATCATTAGTCTGTAATATCTATAAAAAAGGGGCGGCTCGATTGAGCCGCCCCTTCTGTTATTGATCAGATTAGTAGCGCCTTGGTCTCTCTTCGCGAGGCTTGGCTTCGTTAATCTTGAGTGCTCTTCCGTCGAGCTCAATACCGTCGCCCTGGGCGATAGCGTTTCTGGCAGCCTCTTCAGGCATTTCGACAAAACCGAATCCACGGCTGCGGCCGGTCTCTCTGTCGGTGATTACTCTTGCGTCGGTAACTTCACCATAGCTCTCGAAAAAAGTTTTGAGTGAATCATCGTCAACGCCCCAGGAGAGGTTTCCTACGTACAGGTTCATTAGTATCCCTTTCGTACTTATGCCATCTTAAAAATTAACCGAATCTTCGCGACGACACAAAAGAAGCCCGGCCGCATCCCATCTTTGGGATGTTACCGGTAATATGCACAATTTTTTCTGAATGTAAATAGCTAGTACCCTGTTAGGGAATAACTGTCGCATTCTGCTCGCTCTTTCAAGCCCCAGCGGCGTTACTGGCCCAATTACATAGCGGTGCTATGCGCATAAACCAGTGCCTTGCTGGGACTCAAAATAGCAACGCATTATACCGACACAAATTCCATGACAAGGTACTACAGCAAAAGCTGATATTTGCATATGAACTAAAAAGGGGCAACTCTAGTGAGCTGCCCCTGAGATATCAATCAGATTAGTAGCGCCTTGGTCTCTCTTCGCGAGGCTTGGCTTCGTTAATCTTCAGTGGTCTTCCGTCGAGCTCAACACCGTCGCCCTGGGCGATAGCATTTCTAGCAGCCTCTTCAGGCATTTCAACAAAACCGAATCCACGGCTGCGGCCGGTTTCTCTGTCGGTGATCACTCTTGCGTCGGTAACTTCGCCGTAGCTCTCGAAAAAGGTCCTGAGTGAGTCATCATCAACGCCCCAGGAGAGGTTTCCTACGTACAGGTTCATTAGTATCCCTTTCGTACTATGTCATCTCAAAAATTAACCGAATCTTCGCGACGACACAAAAGAAGCCCGGCGGCAGCTCATCGTTGAACTACAGCGGTAATATGCACAATAGTTTTATAATGTAAAGAGTACACTGTGTGAGAACAGGTATTCAAATTGTCAAGGCAAGTGTTTTGGTTGAGTTTTGGCTCTATCTGGAAAAAGTTGTATATCGCATAAGTAACCTGTAATATTCCGATGTTCTTCAAAGAGCTACTGAACAGATTTACGCGATTGGTATAAATAGTGGTTTCAATTTACCTGATCTCAATATCATTTCTTACAGGTCTTTACGGACCGGACGGGCTTTTTGCTGCCAGTAGCGGCATCTACATCTGTGAGGAAACCGCTGGAAGAATTCTCTTTGTTACTTATGAAGGGGATGTAACTGTTGCAGCTGAAGGGCTTTTTTCTCCGGAGGGTATTTGCGTAACAGAGGATGGAAGAATACTTGTGGTAGAGGACACGGAATCCGGGAGGCTTCTGGAGATCAACAACGGTTCCGTTAATACGATTGCAGACGGTCTTTGTTGTCCGGAGGGTGTAACGGTTGACATGCATGGTGATATATGGTTCACCACCGGTGGAATTCAAGGCGGATGCCTGTTTACATCACTCTGGAGGGTTTTGAACGGTAAACCAGTTCTAGAATACTCTCTTCCCTCTGTGTTCAGCTTTTCTGACCTTGAGGCTGCAGAGGACGGAATGATATACATCTGCAGCGAATCTTCCGGTATTGTTGGAGATGTGGCAGTATTCAGGTTTGATCCAGTTACCTCTTCTCTGATACCGTTCGTTACCGGAGTTATCGCTTGTGAAGGAATTGGAATGACTGATGGAGGCTTTCCCTTTTACAT
>JAGLDB010000096.1 GCA_023145935.1 Candidatus Sabulitectum sp.
CCCAAAAATGTCGACCCCAGAACTCCTTTCTTAACGTCCTAAAATCTTCAAGTAGATGGTGCGCTGTCTTTCCTTTGATGATCTGAACAACACGGCTCGCGGACAACTTCGGTTCTTCCAGCATTCTTCTATGAGTCCTGTCTCGCAGATCAAGATAAAGAGTCGGTCTTTATGTGCTTTGATAAACTCTTTGACCGGAGTAGATTTTCCACACTGTCTAGGCTCAAGAATGACAGTTACAGGTGTCCGGTTTACTGCACGAACAAGCGCTCTTTCTGCAAATCTATGGATATAACCATGCATATCGCTAACACCTCTTTCCGATTTACATGGTATCAAAAAATTCTGTAGCCGTAAGAGCTGAAAAATAGATGTCTTTATTTTTCCTGTATCTGCATCTGATCACGCTTGGAATTATCAGATACCCGCTGAATTCTGTCCATGAAATTACATTCAGGCCTTGGGAGATGAAAGAATTGGCTTTCCGGGATGGAGCTGGCGAAGAAAGTCATCACACGGACAACAGTAGATTCCATCAATAACAAGAGGTATCTCTCCTCGGTAAAGGAAGATTGGTGTGCATTCGGGGTAGTCCTTCATAAATGTTTTCAGAGGTCGAAGGTCTGCTTTTCGAATCCTATCAGAATGTTTTACTTCAATAGCCCAGAAACCGGATTCTCCGTAAAGAATGAAATCTATCTCAGAACCGGCCATAGTTCGCCAGTAGAACATGCTCACATCCATACCGTCGTAATCGATCCATGCACGAAGATGCTGAGCAACCAGCCCTTCCAAAGCCGCACCTGCAATTTCTTCAGGGCTGTCAAGTGGACCACGGGGACGAAGGCTCTGAAATACACCAGTGTCAAAAAAGTAAAATTTGGGGTGCTGTACCGTAGCACGCTTTGCTCGTTTCTGAAAAACAGGAATTCGCCACGCCAGTAAAAGGTCTTCCAGTAAAGAAATGTAGCCTTCAACCGTTTTTCTACCGACGCTGCATTCTCTTGCAACATTGCTGATATTCAATACCTGTGAGTGGGAAAAACTAACAACTTCCAGAAAACGGGAAAAGCCTCCCAGTGTTCTGATTAACCCCTCCATTATTACTTCTTCCCTGATGTACACAGCTACATAGCTTCTAAGAACATCCTGGGAACTGGATGAATCCAGAACAACCGGCAGCATGCCCAGTTCCAGAGCTGTTTCAAGACAAAATTCTTCTCCCAATTCACCAGCCATGAATGGATGCATAGTTCTCAAAAGAGCCCTGCCTGCCAGAAGGTCTACGCCTGTTCTTTTCAGCTTCCTGGAACTTGAACCAGTGAGAATAAAGCAGTATCCAAGCTTTAACTCAATAAGAGAGTGAACAACAGAAAGAAGTTCTGGTGCCTTCTGTATTTCATCAACAACTATGACAGAGCCTGGAGGTTGGCCAAGGGTAAATTCCTTAAGCCTCTCGGGCCTGGCAAGGAAAGTGCGGAGTATCTCTGGATCAAGAAGATCCAGTCTTGCCGCCCGGGGGAACTTCTGCAAACACCAAGTTGACTTGCCTGTGCCTCTCGCCCCGAACAGAAAAAAACTTGTATTGGTCGGAGCATTAAGAAATCGAGATGCTATTTCCATTTTTAGACCTTTTCTGGAATTAGTACTTCCATATTTCGACTAAAATATATGCTTTTCCTATTGTATGTGCAAGAAGTGGTCGCATTTCGCGACCGCCTCCTGGAAAATTACCATATAAGTTGCGAACAAGTCTTTCTTTTAATAGTTCTGTCAGTTTCTCTAGTGAACCAGGCTCTCCAGGTAATTCAGCCAGCTGTCCATGCCTTCTCCGGTCAGAGCGGAAAGCTCGAAGATCCTACCATTGGGATGTATTTTGTTCAGGGAATCTCTGTATTTGTCCATGTCGACACTGAGGTGTTCAAGAAGATCGTTCTTGGTAATTACACTGGCAGTGGCATCGTGGAAGATCACCGGGTACTTCAGAGGTTTGTCTTCACCCTCTGTAACTGAAAGAAGGGCTATCTTGATGTTTTCTCCCAGATCGAACGCTGCCGGGCAAACCAGATTACCTACATTCTCTATGAAGAGAAGCTCGGTATCGTCTTCCAGAACCTCATTGAAAGTTGCACCAACCTGTTCAGCATTCAGGTGACATGAGCTGCCAGTCTGGATCTGAACAACCGGGGCACCCTTGCTCTGCAGTCTTACTGCATCGTTGTCTGTCTGCTGATCACCTGCTATTACAGCGCACTTCACTCTGCCCTTAAGCCCCTCAAGAGTTTTCTCCAGAAGATATGTCTTGCCTGAGCCGGGAGAAGAAATGAAGTTGATCGCAAAGCAACCACGCTTCTTCAGAAGTTCTCTGTTTTTCTCTGCAAACTCGTCATTCTTTGCAAGAACACGGGACTCCAGAATAATCTCACGGCTTGGTTTCTCTGAGTGATTATGGTTGTGATCGTGGGAATGGTCATGATTGTGGGAATGGTCATGATCGTGGGTATGATCGTGGGTATGATCGTGGGTATGATCGTGATCGTGATCGTGGTCATGAGGATGATGATCGTCCTGTTTTTCTCCGGTCAGGTGAACATGAATGTGAATTCCGTTCTTCTGTAAATCTATGCTTTGATCGGTGTAAACATGGATATGTATCTCATCACTGTGTGTATGCTCGTGCCCATGATCGTGCTGATGTGTGTGGTCATTATGGTTATGATCATGTTCAAAATAAGCTCTTGCATTACCCTCTTCGCAGCCGCAATCCTCGCACATTACTGAACCTCCATAGACTTTACTAGAAACTCTTTTCCCTGTACTATTTCCACGGAAACTGAATTACATCGAGGACATACCATGATCAAGTCATCTGTTTCCGTCTCCTGATTGCAATCAGAGCACTTCAACACCAGTGGTACTTCTTCTATATTCAATACAGCACCTGAAACCGGTGTATTCTCTGCGGCAACTGGAAAAGCAAATTCAAATGGAACTCTTTCCACACCACTCATTGCACCCATAACCACGTTGATCTCAATGACCCTGGAGGCATTCTCTTTCTCAAGAACCTCCACCAGTTGCTCAACCAGATCCACTGCAAGGCTCAGCTCATGCATCAGCAGATCCTCGGCAGTAACTCACCCTGAGGAATATCAACCATTCGGCGGCCGCCTATCAATGTTTCCAGAATGACTCTGCTCCTGTCATCGGTTACCTGTCCGATGATCTGTGCACCGACTCCCTCTGGAAGAGCTCTCCATGCTGCAATAACATTTTCCGCTATTTCAGGAGCACAGATAAGAAGCATACGCCCTTCACAAGCCACATGCATAAGATCAATACCGAGAACTTCAGCTACTGCCCGTGCATCCGGGTTGTAGGGTAATTTTTCTTCCTTTAACACAATTCCGAAAGACTGTTCATCCACCATTTCACCAAGAACCGCTGCTATCCCCCCGCGGGTTGGGTCACGCATGAATCTTACACCACCAGCCCACTCTGCAGCTGCTTCAACAAGCCTGTGAACAGATCCTGTATCGCTGTGCAGCTCGTTGTTAAGCGTGAGGTTCTCACGGGCTGCCATGATTGCCATACCATGATCTCCCAGTGTACCGCTTGTTATTACAACATCACCCTGTTTAATTTTATCTAAACCGGTATTCAGATTCTTTATCTTCCGCCCGATTCCTGCTGTGTTAATGAAGAGCCTGTCACACTGCCCCCTGGCCACAACCTTTGTGTCTCCAGTAACAACTTTTACACCAATCTCATCAGCAGCTTCCTTCACCGAATCGAGGATTCTCTGCAACACGGTGAATTCAAGCCCCTCTTCTATGATCAGGGCAAGAGACAACCACAGAGGCACTGCCCCGGAAACTGATACATCGTTCACCGTACCGTGAACTGCAAGCCTGCCGATGTCTCCTCCGGGAAACTCAAGCGGGCTGACCACAAAGCTGTCTGTGGAAAAAACAAGTGTTTCTTCCCCCAGCTGCAAGCTGGCACCGTCCGGCAGACCCACAAGAGGGCCTTCTTTACCGAATCGTGTTACTATTTCACGATCAATAAGGTTGCGTGAAAGCTTACCGCCTCCACCGTGTCCAAGAAGAATTCTTTCAGTTTCATTCAATTCTGTTCACCTCGAATACTTGTAATAGGCAGCACAACTGCCCTCGGAACTCACCATACACGGACCAACAGGAAAAAGTGGTGTGCACTCCTTGTTGAACAACGGGCATTCATCAGGAAAAATTATTCCCTTGAGAACATCACCGCATCGGCATCGCAGGTCCGGTTTCCCACCTTCTGTACTAATATTGAATTTTTTTGAAGCATCAAAGTCCGAGAATTCTTTCCTTAGAACAAGCCCGCTTTGTGGAATGGTTCCAATTCCCCGCCAGGAAGCGTCCGCAGGTTCAAGAAGGTTGTTCATAAGATCCAGTGCAATTCTGTTCCCCTGCTTCCTGACAACCCTTGCATACTGATTAACAAGTTCAGCCCTGTTTTCTGTGAGCTGTTCCAGTAAGCCCTTTATTCCGAGGAGAATATCCAGAGGTTCAAACCCTGCAATAACCGATGATATTTTGTATTTATCAACAAAACTCCCGTAGGCATCAGCCCCAATAATTGCTGAAACATGGGCTGGAAGCAAAAAACCGTTTACAGTCACATCTTTGTCCTGTGCCAGGGCCTCCAGGGCAGGTGGAACAAGCTTGAACGCTGTGAGGATGGAGATGTTGGTAAGCTTTTCCGCATTTGCCTTCTTTATTATGGAGATAACCGGCGGAACTGTTGTTTCAAACCCGATACCCAGAAAGACGACCTCTTCATCCGGGTTCTCTTTCGCAAGCTTCACAGCGTCAAGAGGGGAATAACACACATGAATCTTTCCTCCTGCTCCCCGGGCATCAGCAAGAGTTCGGGAACTGCCGGGTACTTTAAGCATATCACCGAAGGTGGCAATGTGTATGCCTCTCTCCGCAAGCTGGATAGCTGCGTCAATGTATGCTGCATCGGTAACACAGACAGGGCATCCTGGACCGCTGATCAAACGCACATTCTCTGGAAGGATCTGTCTTATTCCATACCGGGCAATGGACATGGTGTGGCTTCCGCACACTTCCATAATCCTGGCTTCCCGGTTGCTACCGCCCAATTTTCCTGCAAGATCATGAATATCTTTTGTTATTGATTTTGCAGCCAGGTGATTACGAAACCCGTCAATGTATTTCACTATATCTTTTCCACACCACTGTAGGTCTTTGCCAGTTCCTGGAATAGCTGCAAACGCTCATTTGCTTCCTCAATATCAAGTTTCTCAATTGCAAAACCGGCGTGTACTATGACATAGTCATCCATCTGTGTTGTTTCTAAAAGTGAAAGGTCAACATCATAGCGGATATTTTCCAACTCACAAACACCTGTTCCATTCTCCTTGATCTCTATGATCTTCATTGGTACTGCAAGACACATATTAATTGATCCTTCGGGTTGCAGAAACTGCGTAAACCTGCCCCAGCGATATTCCACCATCATTGGGCGGCACAAGGCTGTGTGTATAAACTTCGATCTGTCTTTTTCTCAACTCACCGACAAGTCTGGAAACGAAAAGCCTGTTCATCATCACACCTCCGGAAAGCACAACCGGCAGACCAGGGGTTTTCAGTCTGGCTGATTCTATCATAGCCATGGAAGCATCCACCATTGCATAATGAAATGCAGATGCCCACTCTGATGCCTCTTCTTTCTCTGGGAATTCCCGGTAAAGAGAAAGAAACATCGGTGCCAAATCTACTACAAACAACCCACTTCTGTGGCTGGTTACAAAATCCAGCTCAGGTAAGTTTTCTGCTTTGCATCTGAGAGCAGAATCTTCAAGCCATATTGCAGCCTGCCCCTCATAACTTACCCGTTCAGGACTGATAGCCAACCCCGCAGAGAACGCATCAAAAACCCTCCCTGCCGCATGGCTGGTGAAAGAGTTCAACTGCTTTTCATACTGCATTTTCCAGAGTGCCAATTCGTATTCACTTACAGCCAGACGGCTGCGCCATCTTTCATCGACCGGAAGCCCCTGCTGCCAGAAACGAGCAACAAGCTGACGAGCCGGCTGGTGAACAGCAGCGTCACCGCCCACCAGTTCAGCCGGGGCAAGGGTTCCAAGTCGCTTCCACCCATCTCTGTGAACATGCAACAATTCTCCGCCCCAGATAGTTCCGTCTGTTCCAAGGCCTGTACCGTCAAAAACAAGTGCTATTGCCTCTTCAAGACCGTGCTCGCACATAACAGACATAGCATGGGCATAGTGGTGCTGAACTTCCACCACTGGAATATTGAATCTCTTTGCAAGCCTTCTTCCAAGTCGGGAGGAATGCATGTCCGGATGCGGGTCAATGGCAATGACTTCCGGGGTCTGGCTAAAATACTTCGGGAAATTTTCCACCACCTGTTCCAGACCATCAAGGGCTTCCGGCGTTTCAAGATTCCCGATATGGGGTGAAAGCACAGCCTCATTGTTGAATCCGAGACAGATCGTGTTCTTTAGCTCAGCACCCATGGCAAGAACAGTTCTTTCAAGAGAATGCCTAAGTTTTATGCTTTCAGGAGCATATCCTCTTGCTCGTCTCCAGAGTTGAATACTGCCATGGTCCACCACTGCCAGCGAGTCGTCATTGCGAAGATTTATCCCCCGGTTATGGCAGAGGAAGAAGTCCGCTATACCATTCAAACGCTGGAAAGCATCCTGATTTGTGAGACAGATGGGCTCTCCACTGCGATTGCCACTGGTCATCAAGAGGAAATCAAAAGCATCTGTCGGGTCATTACCTGTTTTTTCAGCAAGCAGAGCATGAAGCGGGGTGGTTGGAAGCATTACACCAAGATTGCTTAATCCGGGAGTCAAAATGTCTAATGGCAGATCACAGTCTTTCCGGGTTCCAAGTACAACAATGGGAGATTCTGATGAACAGAGCAGCATCTCCTCGGTTTCAGATACAAAACAATTGTTTTTAACCAATTCTAAATTACGGGCCATGACTGCAAAAGGTTTTGCCAGACGATTTTTCACATGTCGGAACCTACTGAGAACTTTTCTG
>JAGLDB010000097.1 GCA_023145935.1 Candidatus Sabulitectum sp.
CTGAAGCCTTATACCTGGATCAGGATCAAGCTCTTTAACTGAAAAAGTATCCTGGCGGGTTAGAATAATTACAGGGAAAGGCCACATCTCGTCAATTGTTCTTCAATCCAGAAGTAAGAGTATCTTTCCCGGCTTTTTGGGGTGTACCTTTATCTGAACATTCATATCTTTTCTCAGGCTGGCGACTTTTAGAAGAGGAATAACTTTTCTGTGCTCTATCTCTCGTACTGGATAAAATCCGTCGTTTACCTCCAGTTTGAATTTGTACACAGGTCTTCCGTTTATTCTTCGTCTTTCTTCCCGAAGGTCCAGAATTCTGGCGGTTCCAGAGATGCCGTACTGCATAAGTTGAACCCTGTTTCTATTACCTGTGAAGTAGAGAGCGAATACAATTCCATTTATCAGAAGGAAGGATGATCCCAGGACAAGAAGCAATAAACTAAGAGATTGTTCCTCGCTCGTCCCTCTGCCAACTAGAAAAGAGGCAACTATCATCCCGATACCAGGGAGAGCCATCAGAAGAGAAACTGTAGTTTCGAAACTCCAGAGGCTGAGACGACTGTGATTATGGATCCACATCTGCTACCTCCAGATTAGAGTCACTTATCATAAGAGAAGCAGAAGTTAAGAGTAAGACCTATTGTTCTGGAAGCAATCTTGCCACATACTTGCTCTTAAATGACGGAGGTTATTTTGCGCATTGCACTTGTCTGCATGTTTCTTGTATTTGCTTTTGTTTATGCCGATTCCGGCTATCTTACTTCTGAAGAAGAGCAGTATCTCCGGGACAATCCCGAAATTCACTTTGTCAGTCAGAGCAGCTATCCTCCGTTTGAATTTATAGACGACAATGGAGAGCGTCAGGGAATGTGCATTGAACTGGTCAGGTGGATGTCTACCGAATTAGGTTTTCAGGCAATACTGACAGATATGACCTTTCAGGAAGCGCAGGAAGCGGTTCTCAGCGGAGAAGCGGATGTAATTACAAGCTTCTTTTACAGCGAATCACGGGATACCTATTATGAATTCACCGAACCGATGTACACTATTCCTGCCAGAATATATGTTCAGCCTGCAACAACAGATATTGTTGCTCTTACAAATCTTACCGGTAAAAGGGTAGCGGTTCAAAAGGGTGATTACGCCATAGATTTTCTTAACCAGGAGGGTATCAGTTGTACTCTGGTTGAGACAGATAATTTCACCGACGGGGTTCACCTGTTGCTGGACGGGGAAGTTGACGCTCTTGTTGGAGATGAACAGATAGTTGATTACCATCTTCTTAATCATCATACTGCTGGTGGTATTCTGGCAGTGGGAGATACTTTGTATGTGGGACAGAACTGCATGTCGGTTGCAGAAGGAAACGAAATTCTGATCTCAATAATCAACAAGGGTATTGAACATGCATCTGAAATAGGGATTATTGATGGGATTGCTATGAAGTGGCAAAGCAGTCCGATCACTTTTTCCTATAAACACCATTTCCGTTTTCTACCACATCTGCTCACGATTCTCGGCTTCCTTTTAATAGTTGCTGTTCTGGTCTTTTCCTGGAATCTCAGATTAAGAAAGGTTGTTGAGCGGAAAACAATATCGCTTGAAGAAAGCGAAAGACGCCTTGACCAGGCTTTGAGTCAGGCGAATCTGGGCTCCTGGGACCTCAATATTCAAACAGGAAAGGTAATCAATAATGACCAGTACTCCGTGATGCTTGGTTATTCTCCAGGAGAAATTGTTTTCTCGCACGAAGGCTGGATGAATCGGGTACATCCTGACGATAGAAAGGATATTGTTGCCTACATAGACGAATTTACAGTGGTGAATTCAGGTGGATTCGAGTGTGAATACAGAATGGAAACCAAAGAAGGAGACTGGGTATTCATTCATTCCAGTGGTGGAATTGTGGAAAGAGACGCAGACGGAAAAGCCGTAAGAATTGCGGGAATTCATCGGGATGTTACCAGAAGAAAGCATTCTGAGTATCTAGCACGTAAAGCTGTTGATGATTGGAAGAATACCTTTGACACCATCTCCGAGCACATAGCGGTGATTGATTCAGAGGGGGCCATTATTAGAGTGAACAAAGCCCAGGCTCTTGCTCTTGGAATACCAAGAGATGAATGTGTAGGGCTAAATATGCACACTCTGCTGTATCCGGACGATGACGCATATAGCAAATGTATACCTGTTGTCTACTCTTCTGCTGGAGATAATTTACCATCACAGCACGAGGTCTATCTGAAAAAGTTCAAGGGATACTTTGATGTGAGTATTTCCGCTTCGCAAGATCCTGAAGATGGCTCTATCCGAATAGTGCGCGTGGCAAAGGATATTACCCTGAGGAAACAGGCGGAAAAGAACCGGAAGGAAATGGAGGGTAGAGTTCAACACGCCCAGAAACTTGAGAGTCTGGGAGTTCTTGCCGGCGGGATTGCTCATGACTTCAACAACATTCTTATGTCAATCCGGGGCTATACCGATCTTGCTATATCCACAGTTAAGGAAGAAGATCAGGCATTTGAGTATCTGAAGAAAATAAACAAATCAGTGGGAATAGCCAGCGAATTGAGCGGTCAGATGCTTGCTTATTCCGGTAAAGGCAATTTTGTAGTTGAAACTGTTTATCTCAATGATATCATCGAAAAAATAAAACCCATGTTTCAAGTGTCTGTGTCCAGGAAGGTTGATCTTGTTTGTGATCAGAGCAGAGATATGCCATGCATTAAGGTTGACAGTACCCAGATGGAGCAGGTGATCCTTAACCTTGTTACCAACGCGTCGGAAGCCATAGGAGCAGGCAGAGGAACGATCACAGTTACAACCGGAAAAGAGAAGCGCGTGCACCCAAACAAACCTGAGGAAAAGGAAGAAAAAGATTTTGTATTTTTTCAGGTAGATGATACCGGTAGTGGTATGAGCAATGATGTTATTGAAAAATTATTTGAACCATTCTTCACAACAAAATTTACAGGCAGAGGACTGGGAATGGCAGTTGTTCACGGTATAGTGGAAGGGCATAATGGTATCATTGAAGTACACAGTGAACTGGGAGTTGGATCATCCATCAAGGTATTCATACCCTCAGTAAATGAAAACGGAAAGAAATTGAAAAAACAAGCTGATGGTGAATTTTCTATTTCCGGGAAAACTACTGGTGTTCTTCTTGTGGATGATGAGAAAAACATATTGTTTATAGGTGAACTTGCTCTTAAAAAAACCGGCTATACCGTTTTCACCGCAGTGAACGGAGAAGAGGCTGTAGGAATTTATAAGAAAAACAGCAATGAGATCCAGTGTGTTGTTCTTGATTTGACCATGCCGGTAATGGATGGGGTTGAGTGTCTTAAGGTCTTGAAGAAATATGATCCCGAGGTAAAGGTCATTTTGTCAAGCGGGTACAATCAGAAAGATGTAGAGAGTAAAATACACATTGATGATATTGCAGGGTATCTGAAAAAACCGTACGGGCTGAACGCTCTCCGTCAACAGGTAAAGAATGTAATGCAGATGTGAGTTTTCCCAATTCTTGGAGTTCCATAAACAGCCTGTGATTTTCGTATATGCTACTATTCCAGAAAGATATCGCCTTCTTCAATGATATCAAAAAGACCGATTGTTCCCTGAAAAATGTCCCCTTCCTCAATTCGGGGAATACCGCTGACAGTTACCGGTATCTTTTCTCCATCAGGTCTTACAAGCGTAAGCTGGTAAGAATTCCTTTCTCCCATACTTCGCATTTCCATGACGTTGGCTGTTCTGCCTGCATCTCTGTGTGAAATTAAGGAAGCTATATTCATGCCGGAGAGCTTATCTGCAGGGATCCCAACAATATTTGCAAAGGCTTCGTTTGCGAATAGAATGTTATCTGAGGGATCGCACATAAGAACACCCTGTTGAAGGTTTTCAACAACAGTGTTGTGTAATGATTCAATTCTTCTGCGGTTTTGTTCAGTACGATATCGGTCTATTGCCATGGAAATGCTTTTTGCAAGACCTGAAAACAGAACAAGGTCGGTGCTGGAAAAAACACTCTTCATTGAGTAACTCTGAACAACCAGTACTCCCCATGTGCCATAGGGTCCTCTCAGGGGGACGCCCATCCACTGTTCACTTGGGGATCCGATACTGATAACCCGCTTTTCCTCAATCATTTTGTCAAAAGATTCCCGGTCAACAAGAAGGGGCTGGCCTGTTGTTCTGACATAGTCAGTAAGACTGCCTTTCATTGTTTCATAGCCAACGAATGAATCAACACCATCTTCCATGTCCACGGAGTACGGGAAAGTGTATGTATCTGTGGTTTGATTGTAGAATGCAAAGTAGAGGTTTGGCGTGTGTATAACTCTGGAAAGCTCATTGTGAATGAACTTAAGAAGGTCTGCAAGAGATTTTGTAGTGACAGTTTCTTCCGCAATGGAATGCAGTACAGAGTAAATTGATTCCGCTCTCTGTCGGACTACTACCTCTTTAAGAAGAAGATCATTAGCCCTTTTGAGCTCTGTGGTTTTCGAATCGATCATATCGTGAAGTCGGCTCTGCAATCGCCGGAGGTCATCTTCAGCCTTTTTCTTCTGATCAACGTCGAGTGCAACAACCTCGAAGTAGACAATATTACCATCTTTGTCCTTCTGACTGGTAGCAGTTATAGAAACCCAGAAAGGTAAACCGCTTTTTCGTTTCCACCTTACCTCGAATCCGTTTACTGTTTTCTCTCTTTGAAGTTGATCAAGAAGATCTTTGCGATCGGAGGTTGAAGACCATATATCGGAGAGGTGTAAATTGTAGAGCTCGTGTTCATTGGCGTAACCAAGCATTGAAACAAGTCCGTTGTTCACATAGAGGACACTACCGGAAACCGCTGATTTGAAAACGCCAACCGGAGAATTCCGGTCCAGGTTCTCCATGCCGTCTGAACGATGCATGAGCACCTTCTGAGTAAAAAGAAACTCTGTAACATCGGTGAAAGAGCAAATGTATCTTCTTTCCTGTCCTTCTCCGGTTGCAATCAGTTTTACTTTGAATTCCTTGCGATCGCCTTCCGAACTGAATGCTACGCTGCAGGCCCCAACACCATTTTCCATTTCAATGTACATCATCATCTGTGAAAGGAAGTCTTCTCCGCTGGCCATTCTTGAAAGGAGATCAGAGAGGGATTCTTCGCGGCACGATGCAAAAAAGTGATCAAAGGATAAATTGCTTTCAATATATTTCAACTGATGGTCGTAAATACTGATACCGGTGCTGTCATACTCTCTGGCAAAAATCTCAAAAGGACTCTTCATGCTGAATATTCCTCCAGTCCATAATGTACCAGCGAGACAGGGCAGAAGGAAGCCCCTGTCATATCAACAGCAGGGGCACTGTAAAGAACAGATTCAGTGTTTCTCTTTCAGGTTCATTTTCCTGGCAATTCTTTTGCCCATGACAACATAGATACACGGCTCAACAATAAGGGTTAGAACTGTGGCAGCTGCCAGGCCGAATATTACCGTGACCGCCATTGGAGCCCATGTTTCTGCTCCCTCACCGATTCCAAGAGCAAGAGGGGTCATGGCCAACATTGTTGTAAGTGCTGTCATCAGGATCGGCCGGAGTCTGGTGGTGGCAGCTTCTACCATTGCCCCCTCCAGTGTGGTTCTTTTTCGGCGTAGAACCTGATTTGCGTAGTCAACCATTACAATTCCGTTGTTAACCACTATTCCCGCCAGCATTAGAACACCGATGAGAGACATAACAGAAAGGGGAGTACCTGTTATGAACAGCCCAACAAGAACACCTATGATAGCCATTGGAACTGTGAAAATGATAATGAAGGGTTCAAGAAGAGATTCAAACTGGCTTGCCATTACCATGTATACCAGTAGAGCTGCAACAATGATTGCAATGCCCAGGTAAAGGAAGGTTTCCTTCTGGTCCTTCATCTCTCCCCCGAATTCAATCCTGAGATTGTAGTCGTTGTTTTCCTCTATAACTCTTTGTACATCTGCAGCCACATCATCAAGGCTTCTGCCTGCGATGTCGCAGGTAATGGTAACACATCTCTGCTGGTTAGTTCGGCGAATGCTTGTTGATATGAGTCTTTCTTCAAAGTATCCGAAGTTCGCAGCCGGGCTGCCGAAGATGGATATGTAATCCAGTTCCTCTCTTGAGTCCCTTAAGAATTCCGGGTATTGAACAACAACATTGAATTCGTCACCATCTTCCCGAAAAATAGTTGCAGGAGAATTTCCAAAAGCATTACTGATCTCTCCGGCAACATTCGCCGGGTGCAGTCCATGCAGGGCAAGCAATGTGTAATTCTGTCTGAAAGTCAGCTCCGGGATCATGTTCTCCATGGTTGTTTTGGGTTCCCGGACCCCTTCAATCATTGAGATGGCTTTTCTCATCGTTTCACTTTCCGAGGAAAGGATATCCAGGTCGTCGCCAAATATTTTTACTTCAATTTTGCTTCCACCCATGAAATTGCCACCGGAGATGTCGTACTCAAATCCTGGAACATTGTCCAGAAGATCTCTGATACTTTCTTCATATTCGTCCTGTCCAGTGCTTCTTTCGGTAACAGGAACCAGCCTGAGAATCATCTCCACAGAATAACTTCCCTTGTCTCCTCCAAAGATGGCATCCATACCGCCTGAAGTACCCACCTGCGAGTAAAGAGTGATCAGATCCCCTGGGTCAAAAAGAGCAGCTATACTGTCTTCAAGAGCGTTTGCCATTGCGCTTGTTGTTTCAAGATCTGTTCCTATAGCTGCCTCAAGGTCAAGCTTGATCATTCCGTCATCATTTGAAGGAAGGAACTCGGTCTTTATAACGGTAACAAGAGCAAGACTGGCAAAAAACAGAACCGCTGTTACTATAATGGTGGCTTTCTTGTGTTTGATCATTCGGGTTACAAGTTTTTTGTATTTCCCTTCGACATTTTCAAACCAGCTTTTAACTCGATCTCCCAGCGAGTGCTTTTTGTGTTGCGGAAGAAGCTTTTCGGCAAAGGAGCTCAGAAGAGGTACAAGGCTCAGTGCCACAAAAAGAGATACCACTAGACTGAAAACAATGGTGAGCACCATCTCTCTGAACAT
>JAGLDB010000098.1 GCA_023145935.1 Candidatus Sabulitectum sp.
CCATGATCAACGGCCAGTATGCCCGAGCTGTAGTCAAAGTTGGTCTGGGTACTGTCTTCTATGGTTGCATAAACATAGTAGTATCCTTCGGCGAACAATGAACAGTCCCATACAAATTCACCGGAGTCATCCAGATCAACTGCTATCTCAACAAGCCCTGAGGATGGATCGGTATCGGTGTCCAGGAATACACCCACTTTTCCATTGGAGTACCCGGATGAAACCCATTCAACAGTGAATGATGTATCTGCACTTGCGCCTTCCGCAGCCGGAGTGGTCACGGTAATTGCAGGGTCTCCGCTTGAATGATCCACAGAGAGGGTTCCGTCAGACCAGTCGAAACCGTTGGAAGAACCACTGGTAATTATGGCCCTGACAAAAAATTCACCGTCTGGGACTCCGGCAAGATCCCATGAGTATGAGCCTGAAGCGGAAAGTCCAGAGGTTATGGATCGCTGCCCAACAGGTCCGGCCACATCATTGTAGAAAAGAGACACAGTACCACTTGATGAAGAAGACCATGTTACGGTGTAGTTATCCACTGCAGAAGCCCCTTCTGCAGGAGGAGCAGTAACAGTGATGCTAAGTGCATCAGACGGTCCGCTTGAATCATCCCCGCAGGACACAGAGAAAAGAATAAGCAGACCTGTGAGCATCAGTTTCTTCAAATTCATTAATGACCCTCCAGAAGTCTTCGTGGATCCGGAACATACAATGGAGCAACCCTGTATTGACCATGGTAGGGTGCAGCTCCAGGAGCAAATGGCTTACCTCTTGCAGATTCAACAGGGCGTGCTCCACTCTCTCCGTCCACTACTGCTGTTCCATCAAACATGTCAGGAAGCCATGTTTCTGTGGTAAAACATCTTATGTCATCCAAGTTCCATCCGGCAGCGGTGTTGGATCCATCGCTGGTCATCCTCCATCGGAAAAGCACAGTATTATTGGCAGGCCAGACTAAAGGGGCAGGGAGACCATCCAGTCTGTATCTGAATGTGGTAAACCCTGTTGAAGAACCGTGAAACTTACAGAGTTCGAACCAGGAAGCCGGTGCCACCTCGGAGAACGGGGCTACCTCAAGACGGGCATAATCGTAGTTCAGTTCAGTCCTGGGAGAGGCTATGAATTCAATGTATGAGTAGATCCCCGCACCTGTGTCGTTGTCAAAGCACACAGGAGGAGAGAGAAGGAAGTTGTTCTGGTTGTTCTCGTATTCTCGATCCCATGGACTGACAAGTGACATATCGTTACCTGCCCATTTTGAGCCGTTGGGCGTCCAGGTTGGATCCGGGGCTCCGCTGTTGCTGTATGCGAACCAGTCAAACCCTCCACCGTTCATATCAACCTGGGGCCAATCAGCACCTGCTCTGCTTCGGCAGTAATCAACCTGCCATCCACCATGAGACTCTCCTGCTGTTCCGTAGTTAAATCTGAGAAGTACTGTATCACCGGCATAGTCAGTTATATCGAAAACAGCAAAATCATACGAGTTCGGCCCGGTTGAGCCCCATCCGTAATTGTGTCCAGTCCACCCGGGCTGTCCACCGAGAGAAGTAACTGCATTGGTGTAGTAGCCAAAATAGGGAGCAATAAGATCCCAGGTAGCACCGTTGTCACCACTCATTAATACATTGCATCCACCACCGGCATTTCCAAAGTCATATTTGTGGAAGAATGCAATTGCGATACGATCACCTGCGGAGAAAGAAGTGAGATCGATCTCCGGGCTCTGCAGCCAGGCTCTTGTTGGAGTAGTATTGTAGTTTGCCGTTCCTCCTACAGAGTAGTACCAGTCTCCTCTGTAAGCGTCAGCCTGATTGTCCACAGCGATCCACTGGTCCTCGGTGTAACCGGGCCAGACACCATGTGTCCACCCCGCCATGCCGAAGTTCCTGGCGTCTATGTATATGGCGTCAAAGAGAATACCGTTGATGTCAAACGGGTGGAGGTTCTTGGAGCAGAAGCCGATCTGGAAGTCATTTGAGAATGGAATTCCCGCTGAAGCAGCTTCTGCAGTAAGGTCAATGATAGCTTCTTCCCATACCTGGAACAAGCTTGGAGCCTGAAGCATTCTGTTGGACAAGTCCCATGAATCAGCTATATTTTCGACTATTCTCACATTGTCGATGCTGATTCCATCCATGCCAACAGCTGAGGTAGTAGGGTCATTATCCTCCTGGGCAAAAACAATCCGGAAATCAGACCAGTCATATCCCACAGGGGCAAGCTGATCAAGATCGACCTCTCTGGTTATCCATGATCCGTTGGGGAAGGAACCTGGATTAAGAGCAACCTGGGCAACAGGGTCACCCTGGATTGACCCGGACATAATGCCAATAAAATCACCTGCGCTGGTTTCGTCTCCACGATCGGTAAAGTCGTACTGGAGCCATATTTCACTGCTGCCTGAATACGCTGACAGATCGTAGCTCTTCATCACTCTGCATTCATTGGCTCCCCCGTTTCTCCGGGAATCCATATTCAGATAATTCCCATCGGTGGGATAATCCTGGGAAACAACTATCCTGCCAAGAGCGTTTGTCCAGTAGGTCCAGTCTTTGTTATCTCTGTTTGAAAAACCGGAAAATCCCTCAATGTCAATCTCTGTAGTATCACCTGCAGAAAAGATCGGCAGAAAAACACCATCTTCATAATCAAGGCCATCATTGCTTTCACGCCAGTGGAATCGTATTCTGAGGTCAGTATCGGTATAATCACTTATATCAACAGTCCAAATGGCCATGTTTGTACTGACGCCTGATTTCCAGCAGTCTGTAACAAGACAATTGCTTGCTTCATAGGCTATTGATGCATCGTTCAATCTTTGTACTCTTCCATAGCCGGGATCGCTTAACCATGTCTCCCAGTTGTTTGTCCAGCTGGCAATTGATTCAAAGTCTTCTTGAATTACAGGTTCCCAGACAAACCCTCCCTCCATGTCATCTTCGAAGACGAATCCGGGATGGTTTTCAAAATCTTCCTCGAACTTGTACTCTGTCCAACGACCAAGGAGTCCACCTGATTCTTCATAGATGTCCTTGTAGTCACTGAGAGAAAGACCGGCAAGTTCAAGGTTGTAAGGTGTTGAATAACCATTGTATTCCATACCTGAAGCCATTGTAATGGTAAAGTAGATCGTCCTGACCGACGACAGATCAACCGCAGTCTCACCAAAAGCATCAGTATAGGAAAAGGTAATTTCAGCATCTCTGACAGGCAGAACAAGATCATCGCCATTTCCATCGGTAACGGTGATCGAACCCTGAGAGTTTGCGATGGTGATCACATCCTCCAAGCCGCCTGTACCCGGATCCCTCACATTAGAGACAAATGTAAACCGTTGAGGATCCGCCTCCTGCACCGGATCTTCAATTCTGAAAAGATCACCTGGATATGCTGCATTTTCAAGAAGCGACTCTATCTCGGAGGCAGCCAGATTTGCAACACTCCCCTCCTGTGAATGCTCCGTAGCAACATCTGCCGCCTGTAAACCCCCTCTTAGAAAAACGAAAGCAGCTGCAAAGATCACTCCGATCAGAACAACGACCATCACAATCTCCACCAGGGTAAAACCCTTTGTAGTTCTCATGGCTGTCTCCTCCCTTTAATATGTTTCTTTATCAAAATCTATCATCTTCTATGTTGTAATCCTCCATTTCGGGAGGATCTATTATCCAGCTGTATGTGTTCCATCTTCTCAACATAGGGAAGTAAGGCGGATGCTGCACTCCAAGACCCTGATCCCAGCTGTTTCCCAACTGGTAACCACTGTTTCCTGAAGAAAGTCTACCCATGGTTCTTTCCACGAGGCTGCCGGCGACAGTTAACCTGGTCTGCTCCGTGGGAGAGTAGGGAACCAGGGCTTTAAGAGAACCGGAAGGTGCTGCCAGACAGGCTCTAACGAGAAATGCTCTGTCGGTCTCAATTTCCCACCTGCCAGGCCAGTCACTGCCGCCTGTCTCATCAGGATCTGCAGGAATAACTATATCACCAAGAGCCACAAGACCAAGCGGTCCGCCGGAGCCCACAACTCCTCCATCTATTCCTCCACCCAGTGCCAGATCGTGGGTAGCTATTATTGTCATGGGATGATCGGGTCTTCTAATAGTCTTGACCATCACAGAAGAAAATCCGTTCCGGACAATGATCAAATTGATACCTTCAAGGTCAACTGTTCTTTGAGGGGCATTCTGATTTTCCTTAATCAAGAGTCTTCCCCCTTCCACAAGAATTCTTTCAGCACTAATGCGAAGAATATCACTCTGACCTGAATGTGAACCAGAAACAAAACTTCGGAAATGCTCTGCCATATGCTCGAAGTCAATTTCAGATGAAGTGGCCTGCCAGTATGGGCTTCCCTGTCTGTGACGAGTAAAAGGCCGTACCCATATTGAGCTTCCTGCCGGGTGTGGAATATCAGAGATACCCGCTCCTGCAAACCTGAAACCACCCCGGGAAGTGGTGGAGATCATAGAAACATATGGATCTTCCGTGGAGTCTGGTGAATAGCTGCTGAAATGAATAATTCCGTTGGAGTGAACAGGGCCATCCACTACCCTTCCATCAACAAAATACCCCTCCGGAATCCCATCTTCCGTAAGCAATGCATAGCTTGAGGGGAATGCTGGAGCGGCTTTTATGTTAATATCTCTGGTTACATCACCTGAAATACCTCTGGAACGAATTTCAACTGCTCTGTTGCTGCAAAGACCTGTTGACCAGTTCACCGGATCAATTACTACAAAGAATTTCCCGCAATCCGGTAACCCGATCCACCCTGAACTGTCTCCTTCCATTGAAAGAACAAAAGGCTCACCGTCTGCGGGAACAGATTCCATGAAAGACAGATGGTGAAGAGCAAGAGCCGTTCCAGCTTCAGCGGCAGTTGCAGCGCGTATCCTGTTCATCTTAAAGATAACTGTGCGGGCATTCATCTGAGAATAGGTGTATACCACGCCTGTAAGAATAAACAGCACAGCAGCAACCACCACAACCATGGCCAGTGCACTTCCTCTTTCACACCTCACAAAAACACTCCATTTCCCATGGGTTTAATACGGCGGGAAAGGACCATCGTGAACATCATTGGCGTTCAAGTCCGGCAGATCCTCCCACATTGTCGTGTTCCAGTTTGCGGTGGTGGGAAAGAAGGGAGGATGCATGTAAAGAAGCCTGGGATCAAAGTAAACTCCCATGTTGAAACCCTTTGTACCAGTACCGGTGTAGCCCTCACTCTGTATCATATATCCGCCGATTATCTGGAACTCGCAGACAGGATCCGGTTGCGTGTGGTCCTCTGCTTTAAGAACTCCTTCCAGAGCAAGCAGAACTGCGCAGTAGAATACGCTGTCGTCAGTGCAGATCTGAAATTGCTCAGGCCCCCATTCCACTTGATTGCTATCCGGATCATCTGCGATGATCATATCACCCTGCACAGACAAAAGCCCGAGAAGATTCTCATTGTCCGGGTCCTGAGGGTCCGGATTCTTGTAAAACAACGGACCGGACATGTAGATAGAGCCAATGGTTCCAATTGTAAGAGCCATATCAAGCCCCTCATCCTGGTCCTGGTGACTCCTGAGATAGAAATATTCACTGCTACTATTAGCGATCCACACAACGGGATTAGTCATATTCCCCAGAGGGTATGCAACAGGCGTCGGCGTCGCGGATGGACCACGCATGACAAAAAGAGTATCTCCCTTAAGAGACAGTCTTGATCCGTTTGGAACCTCTGTAGATGTCAGACTCAAACCGCCTGAACTAGCTGCGTTCCTGACCCCTTCCCAGTCCAGCTCGGCTGCTCCGAATGGAATGGGCTCCACTCCCAGATCAAAGTAGGGAGGTCCCAGGATCAGCCTGTTGTACGGCCGCATTTGAAGCTTCCCAATGGCCGGTGTAGTAGCGTCAGTCTTTGCTGGACCGTAAGCATAGTAATCGGATGTAAGCTCAAAACTGTAGAAAAAAACATCATTATCGCTGGTAAAATCCACGCTTTGTACCCAGACCGGCCCGTTGGCATAAAACGGCCCGTCAAATCTGTAACCGTCTCCGTAGTATCCATGGAGATCCGGATCATCCATAAAAACCGAGAACCTGGCCAGATTCTGAGGCATAACGATTGTGGCCATTCCGTATGTTTCAACTGTGCTTCCGGAAACATTGGCAACACATCTTATGAGGAATGCGTTAGCCATGATAATGCTTGAGTTGTGGTTGTTCGGGTCAATTGTGGCATAAACACTGCCCAAATCCCCGGGTAGATCCATAGGAACAGATTCCGTGCCCAGAAAGTCCTGGGGGATGGAATCTGTGGGAAGCGATGCACCTGCGGTAAGCATGTGCGTGGCCAGGTTCAGGCCTGCCTCGGCAGAAAGCTTTGCCTGAACCCTCTCCCTGGTCCAGATCTGAGTAGCAACATTTGTCTGGAAGTACCGGAATGCACCAGCAGTGAGGATGATAAGAAACATGGATGCAACCAGAACCAGAACCAGAGCCGAGCCTCTTCTGTGTGTTGTATTCATCAGCATCCTCCTAATATGCATTGCGGCCGTAGAAACCGACGTTATCGATATTCCAGCCGCCCTTCTCTGCAAAGACTCCTGAGTAAAGCAGGAACCGGATAAAGTAGTAACTCTTGCCATTTGCTATGGCTTCGTCGAACTGAGCTGATAACTGAACCACATCCTGCCTCCAGTTATCATCAAGCTCTACGTACTCAGCTACATTTATCCATTCGCTCTCTACAGTGGGTGCTACTGAAGAATCAGTGAAGGCAATGTGTATGTATGCCTTATCGTTAAGTGCCAGTCTCAGGCATCTGTCATAGGCCAGAGCGATGGAATCGTAAACAGCTGCCTCTGCAAGGTCGTACGGATATGAGTGGATCCAGGCCCATGCATCACTCATGTAGTCTCCGTTGTCTGT
>JAGLDB010000099.1 GCA_023145935.1 Candidatus Sabulitectum sp.
GAAGGAGACCCCCACTCTGTCATAGAAGGAATGATCCTGGGCGGTTACGCCATGCAGGCGTCAATGGGTTTTGTCTATGTCAGAACCGAGTACCCTCTTGCTGTAGAGCGCATGACCGTGGCAATTGAGCAGGCCAGGGAAAACGGTTTTCTGGGTGAGAATATATTCGGCAGTGATTTTTCCTTTGATCTGCAGATCAGACAGGGTTCAGGTGCATTTGTCTGCGGTGAGGAGACTTCACTTATGCATTCCATAGAAGGCGTTTCTCCGGAACCCCGCAATCGCCCGCCATTCCCGTCAGAGTCCGGCCTCTGGGAAAAACCCACAAATATCAATAACGTTGAGACCTGGGCCAATGTACCTGCGATCGTTTTCAAAGGCGGCGACTGGTTCAGTAGTATCGGCACGGAAAATTCCAAAGGTACCAAGGTATTCTCTCTTGTGGGAACTGTAAGAAATACTGGCCTTGTTGAAGTTCCCATGGGAATTACACTCCGTGAGATAATCTTTGAGATCGGAGGCGGAATTCCCGATGACAAGGAATTTAAAGCTGTTCAGACCGGAGGCCCTTCAGGCGGTTGCCTGCCGGCATCTATGCTTGACCTGCCGGTTGATTATCAGCAACTTGCTGAAGCAGGGTCAATAATGGGTTCCGGTGGCATGGTTGTAATGGATGAGACTTCCTGCGTGGTTGATATCGCCAGGTATTTCCTGGAATTTACAAACGATGAATCATGCGGCAAGTGTACCTCGTGCCGTGATGGCAGCGAGCTTATGCTGAACATTCTAACCAGAATAACACAGGGTCACGGTAAACCCGAGGATGTTGATTTTCTTCTTGAGCTTGGCGCAGCGATTACAGATGCCTCTCAGTGTGGGCTGGGGCAGACCCTTGCAAATCCTGTGCTTTCAACCATCAGGTATTTCAGGGAAGAATATGATGCTCATATAGAACGGGCAGTCTGCCCGGCGCACGCATGCAAAGAGCTTGTAACTTACAGTGTAGATGTTGCTAAATGCACAGGCTGTACCCTTTGTGCAAGGAATTGCCCTGCGGCTGCCATTTTCGGCAAGGTCAGGGAAGTTCATTTCATCGACCAGGGGAATTGCATTAAATGTGGACTGTGTTTTGATGTATGTAAATTTAACGCGATAGTAGTGGAGTAGTCAGGATGGAAAACACCGTAAGACTTACGATTGACCAGCAGCAGGTCGAGTTTGAAAAGGGAACAACTCTTCTTGAAGCATGCAAAAAGCTTGATATCTATATTCCAACTCTCTGTTATCATCAGTCTCTTTCTCCCTACGGAGCCTGTCGACTTTGTCTTGTTCAGGTGGAGCAGAATGGAAGAACATCTATAAAGACTTCCTGTAACAATTTCATAGAAGATGGAATGGTTGTAAGCACAACCTCTGACAGGGTAAGCAGCAGCAGAAAAATAATGGTCGAGCTGCTTCTTGCCAGATGTCCGGATTCCACCGAGATAAAGAAATTGGCTTCAGAAATGGGTATAGCGGGAAACAGGATCGAACCGAAGAACGAAGACTGTATTCTCTGCGGGCTCTGCGTGAGGATGTGCAGCGAGCGGATGGGAAAAGGTGTTCTCGGTTTCTCGAACCGGGGAAGCAAGCGTCTGGTTTCACCGGCATTTGATCAGTTGTCAGATGAATGTCAGACTTGCGGCGCATGCTTCAGCATCTGTCCTATGGAGAACGGAATCAAACTTGAAAAGATCACAGGCAACAAACCGGTTTTCATCAAATCTGAATTTGATGAAGGACTGGTGAACAGATCTGCTGTTTATATTCCTTACGCTCAGGCGGTGCCTAATTACGCAAGTATCGACCCGAGATACTGCATTCAGTTGAAAACCGGCGAATGCGGGATCTGCGCAGAATACTGTGAATCCGGTGCTATAAACTATGAGCAGCTGGAAGAAAATTCAGATTTGAATGTCGGTGCGGTTATTCTTGCAACAGGTTCCGAAACCTTCGACCCTTCACCTCTTCACGAATACGGTTACGGCAGGTACAAAAATGTACTTACCAGTATACAGTTCGAGAGAATCCTTGCAGCATCTGGTCCTTTCGAGGGACATTTGCAGAGACCATCAGACGGTGCTGTTCCTGTGAAGATCGCCTGGTTGCAGTGCGTGGGCTCCAGAACGGTTGACGCGCACATGCCCTATTGTTCTTCTGTCTGCTGCATGTATGCAATGAAGGAAGCAATTATTGCCAGGGAACATGTTGATAAAGTTGAACCTGCAATATTCTTTATGGACCTCAGAGCACACGGTAAAGACTTCGAGAAGTACTACGAGCGTGCCAAGGAAACCGGTATAAGATTCATCAGATCCAGAATAAGCAAAATTCGTGAGATAAGCGAAACCGAGAATCTTGTACTGAGTTATGTCACTGAAGACGGAACTGTAACAAAGGAGGAATTCGATCTGGTTGTCCTATCGGTAGGGCTTGCTCCCGGTGGCAGCAACGGAATGCTGTCGGAAAGACTTGAATTACGCCTTAACGAATACGGTTTTGTTCAGGGTTCCGGCGATTCACCAATTGAAACAACCCACCCTGGAGTATTTGTAAGTGGCCCTGCAGGGGCACCTATGGATATACCTGAAACTGTAATTCAGGCTTCAGGAGCAGTTGCAAGTGCGGCGGAAATTCTTTCAGAAGCCAGAGGCACAGAGGTAAAGGAAAAGGTGTATCCTCCCGAGATCGATGTAGAGGGCAAAACACCAAGAATAGGTGTGTTCGTCTGCCACTGCGGAACGAACATTGGAAGCATAGTTGATGTTCCCGCTGTGAAGGAATACGCCAGGAAACTTCCCAATGTAGTTTATGCAGGAGAAAACCTATTCACCTGTTCGCAGGATACCCAGGAAGTGATAAAGGATATCATCAAGGAATACAGGTTGAACCGTGTTGTTGTTTCATCGTGCTCACCAAGCACCCATGAACCTCTCTTCCAGGAAACCATCCGGGAGGCAGGGCTTAACCCCTACCTGTTCAACATGGCAAACATCAGGAATCAGTGCAGTTGGGTTCACAGGGATAATCCTGCAGAAGCAACCAGAAAAGCAAAGATTCTTACTAGAATTGCCGTGGGGAAAGCCAGACTTCTGAAACCTCTTCACACAATAGCTCTTGATGTTATACAGAAGGCTCTTGTTGTGGGAGGCGGTCTTGCAGGAATGACCACTGCGCTGTCAATCGCAGATCAGGGTTTTGAAGTTGCCCTTATTGAAAGGGAAGAATCCCTTGGAGGAAACCTGCTGCGCCTTGTAAGAAAACCTGACGGGCAACTTGTAAGCGAGTACCTTAAAGAAGTGTCAGACAAGGTAAAGAACCATCCGAAGATCACGGTCTATACTGACTCTACTGTTTTATCCATCGACGGTTACATCGGCAATTACCTCACTACCATACAGGGTCCGATCCCGGAGATCGATCCTGATGCCGAAGTGGTTGAAGGCGAAGAAATAGATATGAGCGGCATAGTTGATTATGAGCACGGTGTAATTGTGATAACCACCGGTGCAGAGGAAACTGTTCCGGATTCATATCTGTACGGTTCTACTGAAGAGAGAGTGATAACTCAGCTTGAGCTTGAGAAGGATCTGGAGAAAAAAGAAAAAGAGTATTCAAAACTCAAGAGTGTGGTTATGATCCAGTGTGTCGGGTCAAGAGATGATGAGCACCCTTACTGCTCAAGAGTCTGTTGCACTCAGGCGGTTAAGAACGCGATTCGTCTTAGAAAGCTTAACCCGAAGATGAATGTGTATGTGCTCTACCGGGATATCAGAACCTACGGTTTCAATGAAAAATACTACCAGGAGGCAAGATCTCTTGGAGTAATCTTCATCAGGTACGATGTTGAAGATAAACCGGTTGTTGCAGGTGGAGAAAAAGGGATCAAGGTTACAATAAAGGATCATGTTCTGAACACATATGTGGAAATATGTGCAGACAAGGTTATTCTGGCTTCCGCCATGAAGCCAAGGGAAGATGCTACTGTTCTTTCTCAGATGTTGAAGATTCCTCTTAATGAAGATGGTTTCTTCATGGAGGCACATGTAAAACTGCGACCTGTGGATTTCTCTGCTGAAGGAATTTTCCTTGCAGGTCTTGCCCACTCTCCAAAAACGATGAGTGAAACGGTTTCTCAGGCAAAGGCCGCTGCAGAGCGGGCATGCATCATTATCAGTTCAGACAAGTACCTGTCAGTTGCTAACATAGCAAGTGCAGATCCTAATATTTGTGCTGGATGCGGCATGTGTGTGGCAGTGTGTCCTTACAATGCTCCCGGGCTTGTATGGAAAGCTGGAAAGCAGATATGTACCATCAACGAAGCACTGTGCAAGGGGTGTGGAAGTTGTGCAACAGTCTGTCCGTCCGGTGCCATGGAACAGCTTGGTTTCAGTGAAGAGCAGACACTTGAAATGGTGAACTTTTCGCTGATAAATCTTTAAGCAGATATAGAGAAAGCTCCCTGTGTTCAAGAAATTGAATACAGGGAGCTTTTTTACAGGCTATTTAGAACTGTACCTGAGCATTGAATTTGCCGGTACCATCATCGGAACAGAAAAGAAGGATCTTGCCTGTTCTGTCGCACCAGGCTTTAACATCCACAGGGAAAGACGGGCAGTCTGCAAGAATTTCCAGTGAGTCGCCAGGCTGAAGTTCTTTTGCCTTTATTGCCATCTTAAGGATTGGCTGGGGGCACTTGAGTCCAAGGGTATCCAGTACAACTGTTGCCATTTTGTATCCTTTCTTGTTTTAGAACGAGAATGTTGTTTTTGCGTCGCGTATCTCTGCCATGAAGCTTGTTGCTCCACCGATCTCAAGATCGTCTCTAAGGTCTGCTGCTGTTACATCGTGTGCCTCAAGACCAAGTTCGCACAGCCCAAGTCTGCCTCCCAGAGCCAAATAGCCTTCAAGCAGACTCTCCATTGGAGGCATGCCCTTTCCGGTAAGGCCTTCCAGATAACCAGGCTTCAAGGCAGGAACTGCAGCAGGTGTAAAAAAGATCAGAACATCATCCCCGGCGGCGATGGCTGAAGATGCAAAAACAAAGGTCGGGTAGACATTTACGTTTTCACATCCATTGCAGATGAATGCAACCTTGGCCATAAAATAACTCCTTTCAGGGTCTTCACCCTATTCATTTAGTAGTAGGCATACATGTCTTATCCACACCAGTTCTCCAATATCTTAATATCACAATATTTGAATAAGTGGATACGAAATCATATCCTAAACAAGTACCTCTGTCAAGCAACACTATTCAGACAATTAGCAATGCATAAGATCTTGCGATGTAAGGAAATAAGCAGGGCGGCAGAAGAATCTTCTGCCGCCCTGAAAAAGCAATATCAACTGTTTCTAGTACGCAGAGAACTTGCCTGTTCGCTCGTTCCATTTAACAAGGTAATACCAGGCAAGGAAGAAGAGTAAGAATAATCCTACTGAGGCACCATAACCTACATAATCAGGCAGGAATACCTTTGTCTGCATGCTGGCTGGCAGTGCACTATACAGTGGAGCAGCTATGTATTTTGTAGCAAAAGGCATGCTCAATGCAGCTCCGATAATGGCGAAGTAGAGCTTGATGTGCCCTTCACCTGCACGCCAGAGAGAACCGACAACGCAGCCGCCTGCAACGGTCATGCCGATTCCAAATATTATGCCGCCGATAATGGCAGGTATCCAGAAGTGAGGCCATACCCATAACATGGCATCGCGAATGCCCATGAATTTGATCACAGTAAAGCCGAACATTGAGACCAGAATACCGGCCATTGCTCCAATAGCAGGCTTGGAATCACCGGATGTGAACGGCTCACGCAGTGCACGAACCAGGCAGAATCTTGAACGCTGACAGACAAACCCGAAGAACAGACCGATGGCTGCGTACCAGGCCCGCACTGAACTGCTGTCTGTGTATTTAAAGGCAATAACAAGACCCCAGATAAGAACAAGTGCGCCAGCATATGGCTGCCATGCGCCTTTTCCTTTTCCTGCGCCAAGCAGAGAAGCGGTTTTGCCGCTGCTTATCTTTGGAAACTTCATGATTTCAAACATCAGGTATTTTACTGCGATCCATGTACCGAGACCAAGACCAATAGTAAATACAACAGCGCCTACTGAAAGAGCAGCCATTCCGCTGAAGTATCCCCCAAGAGTACAGGATTTTCCAACCATGGCGCCAATGCCCATGATGACTCCGCCGATAAGTCCTTTCAAAAGTTCACCAACTGGCGGGAATCTGAAAGCGAACTGCTTTGACATCAGAGCAGCTCCCATTGCCCCGAGGAACAAAAGGAAGCAGATAATTGAATACGGGAACATTCCTACAGCAGGAAGCGGCCCACCTTTGAACCCGAAACCTGTTCCAAGCACAGAGTTGTACAGGTTGGCTCCCCAGACATAGATACCCCCTGAAGCACCCCAGGGTTTCAGCACAAGGAAAAGAGCGATGTTACCTACTCCAAGCAGAATTCCTCCCACCCACATAGGCCATGATTTTGAAAAGAAGGTACCGTACAACTCCGCAAGTATACCTTTTTTCTTTGAATCAACTTTAGCCATAATTACCTCCCAGGTTCAATAGCAGACTAAAACACAGAAAATACCGGGAAAGTTATGCTTTACGGATGAAGAAAGCGAATCCATCGCCTTCTTCTACAAGTTCCAGAAGCTCATTGCCGGTTCTTTCGCACCATGCAGGAACATCATCTTTTGATCCCGGGTCAGTGGTAAGCAATTCGAGAATTTTATCGGTCTCGAATTTCTTCATGGTAATAGCCAGTTTCATAATAGGCATAGGGCATGAGAGCCCCTTGCAATCAAGTACCTGGTCACTCTGCATTATTCCTCC